>CAUYXQ010000017.1:0-12278 GCA_963577015.1 Candidatus Thalassarchaeaceae archaeon | reverse complement strand
GTTTATTTGACCCATCTCCCCTTGCCAAGAATATGCTTGAGTTTCGATGTCACCAAAGGTAATCGATACATTATTTGGGGGCCGAAGGGTTTGTGTTTCGAGACTTAGAGATTGTAACCAACCACCTGGTTGGATGGTTATTCTAATAGATAATCGATTCATAATATCAGATAATTGTATATTTGAAGTTACACAATTTCCAGCATTGATAAAGGAAGGAGGAGGCACTGGTTCGTCCATCACTCTGAGAATCATCGCTTCATCCCAAATCTCGATACTTAGATTATCACCATTACATTGCAGGTCAATCGCGTTGAATGCGCGCCACAGAGTGGTTTCTCTTGTGATTGTAATTGGGGTTTGACCATCGTTGTAGAAAACCTTGCTTTCAATTGTCCCACCTAATGAGGCGATATCCGAAGGGCTGAGATATAGATTGGATCCTAGGTGCAAGCGTTCTATTATGGGGGTAGCCAATTCATTTGAGGTCATGAGGTTCAGACGAAAGATCAAACGCTGATGTTCGAGTGCTGAAATCTCGATCGCCAATGGTAAAGTGCGATTTTGCCACCCTTCGATTTCGACTCCATCTGCGGCTAGAATATCTACTGTAATGGAGGTTCCTTGTGGCAGATAAGCAAGTGCTGAAAGCATTCCCCAGCCCATTTCATCGACCTCCACCTCCGGGCTGGTCCAATTTCCGCTCATCTCGTGTCTATCGGTTTGCACACCAGTCGCATCGATGTACCAACCGTCGCTTTCGATATATGTATCCGAGAAAAATGAATAGCGAAATCTAACCTCTTTGCCCGAATAATAATCCAATCCAGCAATTGAGGTAGTGAATGGTTTTGTTTCAGAACTGCAGTTGGCTGGGTCGGAGGAACCATCGAAAATCCCATGGTTATAAAACGGTGAAAAACTATTCACGTAGGTGATTTGGTCATAAAATCCACTTTGCCCATCTGCAAAATATTGCCAGGTAACACCATCGTTTTCCGAGATGAATATCGCTCCACCGTCCCAAGCGGCTTCTGTACAAACCCAGTGATCGATTTTGAATCGGGAAGATGAATTTGCTGGGATGTCAAATGACGGGGAAATCAGATGTGTCCAAGTGTTTTTATCATAGTCTCCATCTAAATCCATCGCGATTCCGCTGGCCTGGGTAGGCCAAGAAATCGGCCCAAATCCACCACTTGAATCGACCACACCTTGCTCCCAAGACGCAACACCAGAATCGTGGCGTACAAACCACCCCTCCTCAAGGAAACGGGTATTCTCAAGATTGTCTATATCAGTAAATGGGCCATTATCGCCATATTGAGTGCTATATTGCCATTGGTTACTCATATTCGTGACGTTTACTATACTTTGATTACCGGTGGTTGTGAAATTGTATATCAGATGTTGACTGACCATTGGACTACTAACTCCACTGATAATCATGATGTCATCGATCATTATCCCCTCCCAGTCATCGGCCGAAGAGCCACCGAAATTGATGATAGAATCAGTGGTAACTTCAAAGGAAAATAATGCATTACTGGCATTTACATGAGCAACTGTACCGAAAGGGAGACCATGGACAATCTCTCGCCAACCATAGGATTGCTGAGTAAACAAGGTACCGCTATAGCCGATGCCATTACCTGGGACGCCCGGTATTCCTGAGATACGAGTCCAACTGCTGCCATTATCGAGACTTAGGTATACATTCAAATTATCATGAAAACTCCCTGCGATATCCCAATCCGCTTGATACTTCAATTGCAGTGGACTCGTATAGGGGCTGAGGTCGATTGGCATTACCAAACGACCGTGGGCGTTGCCTGCGTATTGCCCGTTGAGATTACCATGAAACCAAGCACCGCCGGGGTCTCCTTCATTACTCAGTGTAATGTCGTCGATGAACCAACCAGAACAATTGCTTTGTGTCTGAATATGAAATCTAATCGTTAGACTGAATGAGGTGTTTAAAGTGGGAAAATCGTCGAGTATCACAGATTGCAATTGCCACTGGGAGTGATTACCTGACCATGCATTTCCTCCACTCAAAACAGAACTTCCATCATAGTCTTCCATTTCAATAATCGCCCAAGAAAGTCCTCCATCGAGAGATAATTCGAGCCATGCTGCATCTGATTGTCCTATACTGAGCCAACTTTGGAAAGAAAAAGTTAAGTTTTTCACCACCGAAGGCAACCTCCAGGTTTTGGTTTGCAGATATGCCTTATTTTCACCACTAAGGTTAGTCCCAAAATTCGTACCGGCTACAATATTATCACTCGTTGCAGATTCAGGCATCCACTCTCCATTATTCTCACTGAGGTTTACCGGATTCCAAATTGAGGAATTATTCCCTCGGGGCCAAAGATCGATGAATGTCTCTTCCCCAGAATTGAATTCACTCAATTGGTCGATTGTACCTATGGGTGCTAAAGTTAGACCGCTATCCCTTTGCGAAATGGTTCCGTTATGGATTCCTGCGCTAAATCCCGGTGTATTATCTGCTGACCAATGACTGCCATTATCCGCTGCTGGAGCAAATACTGGTTCTAGTGAGAACGAAGACGAAGTAATCGTCTCGTTTGAGGGTAAAATCCAACCTTCTATGGAGTGATTCAGTGGATTTAGCGAAGGGGTTGTAGGTACTCGGCCCGGTCCGAGCCATACCGCGGTTCCCGCAGATGAAAGTGGACTGAATAGAAGAAGAAGTACGATTGCCGTAACCGCTTTCATCGAGTCCACCTAAGGTGGACTCAAAGTCAACATGTTTGAACACTCTCCTTTAGCGATTGCAATTGCAAGGTGAGAGTTGATAGATGGCCTCTTCCTCCTTTGGCGCGATGGCAGAGAGTGGACCACTCACTGACCTCGTTGCCAAAGAGGTTGAAGAGCAACTTTTCTCCGCATTGCGTCAGCAAACAGACCGAAGTGTGCCAATCGATTTACCTCGAAGTGACTTCTGGAGCAAAGTGGGTCTGCTATTGGATACCATCGAGGTCGAAATCCATCAACAATATCATTCACAAGGCCCCGATTTGCGCTTACAAAACCTACAGAAAAGACAAGCTAATATCCGTAGAACCGCCAATGACCTAGCGAGAAGAAGATTGGTTGCATTGCTCCAACATGCGGCGAGTTCATCGTTTAGAGCAGGGGGGGATAACAGTTTGACTCCAATGGATTGGACACGTCACGACCCAAAAGAAAGAACGTTCTATTCCAATCTTATCGAACAGGTCAATCTCTTCAAGAATGATGTGGGTTGGCAGGCGATTCAGCAAGGTACCGTCCCCGATAAATCCGGAGCCTCTACCCATGCTCCAGGTACTACACAATTGGATGAGTGGAGTGAACAACCAGGAGGGTTGACAGGAAGCGGTCCTCCACCTATTGAAATCATACAAGATGAAAGACTCGATGATATAATCGAAGATGAGGAAGAGGTAATCGCTAAATTAGAAGCATACCCTGAATTGGAAGGCCTTCAGCCTGTGGCCGAGTCTACAAACATCATTCCAGTTGAAGGCTCTTCACATCTAGCGACACCTGAATTAGCACCTACTAAATCTCGACCTGTACTTGATTTCGATGCTTGGGCGGAAGCCGAAAGCAATGAAGAATCTGTTAAAGAAAATGAAGAAACCATTTCCGATAAGGAAATGTTGCGAATCAGAGTACTACAAACCATGCCTGATGCGATATGGATCGGCGAAGATGAAATCCTGATGCAGGCAGGAGATATTCACTTCGTCGAACAAAGCATCGCTAATTATCTCATTGAATCGAGTGTTGCCGCAGCTGCACCACTTTGAATGACATTACCAATAATAATTATACGCGATTGTCAGCGCTATTTTCAGCTGATTGAGCGCATCGAAAGTTCAATGCTCACAGTATCCGGAATCGGGATTCTAGCGACTTGGCGAAGAGCGGACTCATCCTTACCAGAGGTGATGTCCATCTCAAGCAGACGCTTGTGAACTCGCATCTCCCAGTGATCATAGGTTTCGCTGCCTTCACCAGATGGAGCCTTACGACATGGCACAACCAATCTCCTTGTCGGCAAGGGAATTGGCCCTCGCAAGGAGATTCCCCCGGTATTACAAATCGTTCTTATCTGAGTTGCAACCTGATCTATATCTCGATGGTTTTCACCGGTCAATTTGATGATTGTGACTGCTGCCATTTGACTCACTATCTCCTACTGTCATCCAATAATTGAGAAATCACTTTTTCTCAATCTTAATGCAAACACCAGCAGCGACGGTTTTACCCATGTCACGGATAGCGAATCTGGACAACTCGGGGAAGACTGCCATCTCCTCGATTGCCATTGGCTTAGTAGGTTGGAAGCGAATCATTGCTGCATCACCGGTCTTGAGGAAAGAGGGGTTAGCCTCTTTCTGGCCCTTGCTGGTCTTTTCTAGTAGGTCAATGAAACGAACTGCGACCTGAGCGGTATGTGCGTGGAATACGGGTGTGTATCCTACTGAAACAGCCTTTGGGATATCCATGAGCTGAATCTGTCCGACAAAGGACTCATCGTGGCGCACGAAAGTTGGTGCACTGTCAGCGTATCCAGCAACGTCACCACGGCGGATGTCGGTTGCAGAGAGGCCACGGACGTTGAATCCAACGTTGTCTCCAGGTTCAGCCTTATCGACCATGGTGTGGTGCATCTCAATCGATTTAACCTCACCAGATTTTTGGCTGGGGTTAAAGACGACTGTTTTACCTGCGTTCAAAACACCGGTTTCAATCTTACCGACTGGGACTGTACCGATTCCACCAATCTTGTAAACATCCTGAATAGGCAAGCGCAAAGGCTTGTCTAAAGGCTTGTTTGGCATTGCCGATGCATCGATTGCATCAAAAAGAGTTGGACCTTTATACCAGGCCATATTCTCCGACTTCTTGTAGACGTTATCACCAAGTAGACTTGCTGCTGGAATCATTGGGATATCAGCGAGTTTGGAAGCAAATCCTGCCATCTTTAGCAAATCGGTTACTTCGGTCTTGGCTTTGTTATACTTATCCTCCGACCAGTCGACACCGGAGATGTCCATCTTGTTGATCAATACGATTAACTCACTGACTCCAAGAACACGAGCTAGGAAAGCGTGTTCCTTGGTCTGGGCGTTTACACCGTCGTTAGCAGCACAGAGAAGAACTGCGGTATCCGCTTGAGAAGCACCGGTAATCATGTTCTTGACGAAATCACGGTGACCAGGTGCGTCGATGATAGTCCAGTAATATTTAGGGCTAAAGAATTCCTTGTGAGCGACATCGATAGTGATTCCACGCTCGCGCTCTTCTTTTAGTCCATCCATAACATATGCAAGCCCGAATCCGGCCTTGCCGTTCTCGGCTGCCAACTTTTCGTTCTTCTCAATAACGTGCTCCTCGATATGACCTGAATCGAGCAGTAAACGACCGACTGTGGTCGACTTACCATGATCAACGTGGCCAATAAACACGATGTTACGATGTGCCTTGCTCTTGTCTTCCCATTCTGAACCCATGAATTTCACTCCTTTGCTGGTCGCCCGACAAGAATCCCCTATTTGAAGACCGCGACGCGCCATCACCAATCAAAACAAGGCATTGGAACTCAGTATAGCAGTCTATTCACTTGTAAACCAACTTAATAACCATCGAGTCCACGGCTATATCTCTTACATTCTCGTTACGGATAGATACTTTCCACTCACCGTCCTTATCCTCAACTTCACTAAATCCCCACCCGGATAACGGTAACCAGAGGCAATCCTTTTCCTCATTGCAATCACCATTTTGACGGTCCTCAAGTGCCGTATCACTAGTGTTTTGAGCATCTTCATCTTTGGAGTCTTTATTTGAAGAATTAAAACCGTAAAGATCTAATTTATTGCGGCAAGCAGTTTCGCCAAGAACACAATCTTCGTCTTGCTGTGGATAAATCAACTCGATCTGCGCTTTACGGATGGTATTTCCCGAATCCGTATCATAGGTAACTGAGAATTCAAAATCGAGGTCCTCGGGATCTTGCTGCTGAGTACTATTAGGCGCCATCTCAAATTCAGACCACTTACCGACATAGTTGACGTAAACCGTCTTTGCATCCGAATCTGACATACCAGCACCATTGGTGACGGTTAGTTGAATCTTATATTCGCCTGGCGCGAGTTCTGTCCACGCGATTGTTTCGCCGCTAAGGTCTGCATCGTTTTTCATATCACCATCGCCATCTTTGTCGAATTTGAGATTGATATCCCACTCCCACTTGGCAATGTAATCGTCATCGGAACCTGAAGTTGATGCTGATGCATCGAGATTGGCAGTGGTGGTTGCACTGATTTTTCTATCAGAAGAAGAAGAGGCATCCCTATCCATCTCACAGATGTAGAATAGATAGTAACTGCCTTCGGAGGGGTTGTCTCCTTCACAATCATCACTTGCTGAAAATGATCCTGCATCGGCGATTGGGGAGGTGGCGGTTGCTACGAATACGGTCAAGGTACGCTCTTGAGATTTGGTTTCTACTCCATCGGAAATCGATAGAGTGACATCGTAAGTTCCCGCAGTTGCATAGACCCAGGTTGTGGTTTTCCCGGTTGCATCGACTGAACCATCGGTTTGGAAGTCCCATTTGTAAGTGATAGAACCGGAACTAGGCGTCGATGCACTTCCATCAAAAGTAATCGTTTGCCCTTCGCGAATATTATCCAGAGGCGTAAATGTAAATATCGCTTCTAATTCTTCACTTTGTTCATCACTACCACCTAGGCAACCTGCTAGGCTCGAAGTTAGAAGGAGAACCACCAAAAGGTATTGCTTCATTGGCCGAGGGACCTTGCCCATTCACTTCAATCCTTGCTTCCAAGGCATTATTTAGAATGAGAATAACGAGGTTTGGCGATTGCCAGAGAGAAGTTCTTTTGCATTCCAACCAAAAGCCTCGGTAACCCTCCCCAAAGCAGTCGCAAGGCGTTCAGCATAGAATTGTGCATCATACCGATAAGAATCGGCTTCCTCCTCATACCATGCTCTTACCCGCATAGGTTTCTCGGTCGCATTTTCAACCACATATGATACTTTCATCCCCGGGGTAAAAGGAAGGCCCTTGGCTAAAATTTGTTTTGCCACGCGAACTTGAGCCATCGAATCTGGATTGGCATAATCCTCTGTGAAAACCCATATTGCCTTGCGTTTATCCCAACGGCCCTTGCATGATTTTGACAGAATTAAATCTCTTACACCAATCTCTCCTGCTTTTACCGCCCTAACCATCTCAAGAGAATAAGCGATGGTCTCCTCATCCTCGCCAGCGAGGATGTGCTCGAAAAGGCGTTTCATCCCAGTTCTGAGATAAACGAAGGAATCGGTGCGTTGAGTTTCATAACCGCGAATCATCAACTCCTGATTAGGCCAGACCACTTGACCGATATAGCGTTTTTTTGCCCCATGAGAAAAGAATGCTGAAAGGCCTTTTTCAAATTCTAATACCGCACCATCCTCGCTAAACCTCTGTGCGGTTTCATGACCAAATTCAATCATTTTCTCGACTTGATTCTCACCATCAACGATCGGGACCGAAACGAAGATCGAATCGGTATCAGAGTAGACAACACCGTGCCCCTCATCCTCCAATCTCTGAATTATCTTTTTGATATTGTGGCGAGCCCATGCGGTAATTGAAGAGCCAAGGTCACGGTGAGTGAAACGATAAAAACCCGAAGCGAATACACCATAGAAAGAGTTCATCAATATTTTCACAGCGTACTGCATTTGGTCGTAAAATGATTTACTCGCCGAATCTTCTGCCTTGGCGAGTGCTGCTTTATTTGCATCTCTTTGCGCCATCAAATTCTCTAGCAATAGCGGAATCAAGCCTTGTCGTTGTGAAGGATGTCTGAATTTAGCACCGGTGGGCGAGATGAATAACTCCTCGCCCTCAAGGGGTTGGTCGGTAGAACCTTGGTCCACCCTAGTTGTATAGCAGATATTATTGCCGATCATTATCGAGGGGTACATCGATTTGAAATCGAGAATTGCTATCCATGGATGTAGGCCAGCTTCGACATCGTGCACATATCCCCCTGTTATCTGACCCTCCTTTGGGTCTGCAGATCCAGTCAATGGCACTCCGATATTGCTCCGGTCGGCAGCTTTGATAACCAATGCATCAATCCGTTGACTGGTATTGCCGTTTGCAACTGTGTCCAGTGAAACACCTGCAACAGATGCGATTGCTTCACAGCGACGAACCGCCTGAATTTCCGCCATTATATCCAAGGGTAATTCAGCATCTCTTAGACAGTACTCTAGAACTTCATCGGGGCGATTAGCCCATTCCTCATCCATTTTACTAGCATCGATATCCATCTTGTGGCGTTCATCATCATCGGGAAAGAGAAGTTTACTGACAAATGACAGTGTTTCGCGTTCTGGGCGCAGAACTTGACGTGCTTGCCACCAGCAATCCATCACACAACGGCCTGAAATATTCCAAGCACGCGTGGTACCTCGTTTCGGAATCAACCCATCTCGGCGCCTTCGGTATTCCTTCTCGTCGCGATTTACTCGTCCCCACCCGAATAATTCAGCCTTGGCTTGCCAATCACCGCGTTTTGTCAGATGCGCCATTCGGTCATTCAAGCGAGTTAAGTCGAAATTATCGATATTATAACCGGTGATGATATCGGGATTACTATCGAGAACCAAGTTGGTGAGGTCAGACATTATCCCCGCTTCATCACCGCTAAAGGTATGCTTTGTTCGAATACCAGTACCTCTATTTTCGATGACTACCGCCGCACAAAGAATCGTACTTTCGGCAATACTGGTCTCTAGATCAAAGGAAAGAATATTCCATGGGACTGGAAAACCCTGACATTGTTTGACATCATCTAGAGTTATATCTGCAACGATATCAATCCCATTATCAGAATAGGTCTCTTCTGCCTTTACCGATACATGAATAGCAAAATCTCCATCGAGGAAAAAACGGTTTGCAAAAGGGATGTCTCCTGAAAGGATATACCATCTTCCTGATAATTCCTTTCTCAATCCAGGCACGACGAAGGGTTTGCTAACATATGCCTTCCAAACCGGTTTGTAACCCAAGTCGGTCCACTTTTCTACAGGCCCGGTGATATGGGTTATCTCCTCGTGATTTTCAAGCACACGAAGACGCTCCTCTAGGGAACTAAAATCGCCATTCCATCTCCCGGGAGGGCATACTTCAAACCACGGCTGCATACCGTGAATACGCAATAGTACCGATTCGTTTTCGCGAGAACGCCCCCAAAGTTCGATCAGATTCTCATCACCATCTGAATCAATCCGAGTGGTGATGATGCCGACATCCCCTTGCCAGACCATACACGCCCGTCTCGGTCACAGGCCAAATGCCTTGGGAATGCAAATTAGTAAATCATTTCAGCAAGGATTGAATAGTGGTGTTCATCCGGATATCTATGGGTGAAGCACCAATCGATTGGGATAGCCTCACCTTCTCTTTAACCCAAACCGATTTCATGTACATCGCCACTTGTGATTTAGGCGGTGTGTGGGAACCGGGCAAGGTCTTGCCATACGGTAATCTTGAAATCGACCCTGCAGCAGGAGTGTTGAATTATGGTCAAGGTATTTTCGAAGGTATGAAAGCTCATCGCACTATTCAGGGAAATGTTGTTCTTTTTCGCCCAGAAGAAAACGCGAGAAGATTCCAGAGAGGCGCCGATAGATTGGGTATGCCCCCGGTTCCTGAATCGATTTTCATCGATGCTGTTGAACAGATGGTTGCAGCCAATAATTGCTGGATTCCTCCGACGGGACGCGGCGCACTATACGTCCGTCCCGTGCTATGGGGAACTGGGGCAATCATGGGGGTTGCACCTGCCCCGTCTTACACCCTTTGTGTCTTTGTCACACCAGTTGGCCCTTACTTCAAAGGAGGATTGTCCTGTATCGACCTGCTGATCTCTGATGAGTTTCATCGAGCAGCACGTGGAGGTTCTGGTGGAGTGAAAGCGATTGGTAATTATGCACCGGGAATGATGCCTTCTATCAATGCAAAAAAGCAAGGATTTGCCGAGGTAATCTACCTCGATGCCGAGGAACATCTCTACATCGAAGAGGTGGGTGCAGCGAATTTCTTCTGCGTAAAGGATAATGTGATTTACACCCCTGAATTAACAGGAACCATCTTGCCCGGAATTACCAGGGCATCGATAATCGATATTGCACGACATAAAGGTTACAAGGTTATTGAGCAGCAGGTTAGCACTGAGTTAGCGATGAGTGCGGATGAAGCATTTTGCTGTGGTACTGCGGCCGTTATTTCACCAATTGGTTCTATCACCCATGGAGTAAACGAGAAGATTTACCAAAATCGCACAGTAGGTTCGGTAACTAGGGAACTCTATGACACTTTAATTGGAATTCATACTGAAGCCGAGGAAGATACCTATGGCTGGATGCATCAAGTCGATCTCGACCTGAATGTAAATTATGCCTGAATCAACGCTTTCTGCGTTTTTGCGTTCTTTGAGGCGCACGGGATTTTCTTTGGGCCCGAGCGCTGCGATCACCCTTGACTGGACCGCGCTGCGCAGAATCCTTTTCGGCTTGATCAGTATTAGTTTGCATCTCACGCCAATTACAACCGATCAGTTGCATTATTTCCTCTTTGGAGGAAGAGCCGATTGAATCACTTGCTCCAGTACGACTTACCCAAAGTCGACCTTCTTTTTCATGGGGTCTTTTTGGATGACTGGTTCTCTCTTCGCGTTTGATTTTTCGCAAGCCTACAGCACGTGCTGCCATGAATAATCCCTCGAGGTCCGGCTTTCTAACTGCCGAATCCCTAGGAACTCTACGCCCCGAACGCCGACTTGATTTTACATCGAAGTAACCGGGCCAAATGGAAATGCGGTCAGGATTGTGATCCATGGGTCCACCAATCTCTCGTGGAAGGGGGTCTCTCTTGAACTCGCCGCTCACTTGATGAGAACGCCGTTGATGACTCCATCGTGACCTGGGCGGCTGGTGATTCGAACCAAGCCCTTATCGGTATCGATGACTGCGCTCTTAGTAAGGATATTTCTTCTGACGAAATTAGGATTCGATGGGTTCTCTACCACATTGATAATCGAAGCCATGGTAGTTTTACCACTACCATCACTAACTGCTACACGATTGTCGACGAGGACACGTACCATAGCGTTACCACCGGTTTTTCGGTAGATCTTACGCTTTGGCTCACCTACGAAAGCATACTGTTTCTCGGATGATATCTCAGTTCGGCGCTTACTACGAGCCTGAACGAGACGTCCACCGGTTGATTTTCTGCGTGAGATGCCGTGCCACTGTGCCATTTAGAACCCTCTAGCGACGCTGCGACCAACCATCGATATATGAAGACAGAGGCTTAAATGCAATTACAAGAAAAGCCAGTAAGACGTTCATCACCAGCAAATAATGAAGTTTTTAGCAGCATTCCTGAACCAAGGGCCCCAACTCCAGATGGGGTGCCAGTGAACAATATGTCACCGGGCATCAAGGGTGCCCACTCCGCCAATTCAGTGATTAAATCTGCTATGCTGCAAACCATGGAATCCAAATGTCCACTCTGCACTATGCAACCATCTATTTCTAACGAGATTGAATCTGCTATTGGCTCTACCCAATCTCCAATTATCGCCGAACCAACAAATGACTTGGCCTCTGCCCATGGCAGCCCTTTGCCTTTGGCACTTTCTTGGAGTGAACGTTTGGTAAGATCAAGACCCACTGTCATCGCATCAGGAAGAAGGTCATCACCTATGCGGACTACCAATTCCACTTCGTGATGAATATCTCCATCACAGGTATTTATCGTACTAGGTTCTGTAATGCAAGCATCGGCTTTGAGGAAAAAAGCAGGCTTTTTCAATACTTCATTGCCCATTTCTGAGGCATGTGCTGCGTATGTACGGATTGCACACCATACCGCCATAACAATGCCAACAAGTCATAATGCATGAATAAGAGGTCATTATGGCAACCCATAGATTAGAAAACGGGGTGAGGTGAGGCCGTGTTATGGTGAAGGATTGGCTGGTGAAAAAGCGCAGACCGGTTCGACGAAAGAATATCGCCCCACTATTGAAGGACTTGGAAACCCATCTTGGTGCAGACCTTGCAGTAGATGGTGCCTTTCTTGAAATGGCCCAATATGGGCCATGGAATCTGGTTCTTGTTGACAGGGTCGCTCTCGCATTCGAAACCGAAAACCCAAATGGAGA
>CAUYXQ010000016.1:0-12771 GCA_963577015.1 Candidatus Thalassarchaeaceae archaeon | reverse complement strand
CCGAAAGGAATTCATCGACCGTTATCCCAGCGACATCACGCAGATGATGAGGCAAAAACTCCACCACCAAAACCTTGCTTTGAACGAGGGTTTTGGCCATGCCTTTGAGGGCGAAATACTCTGAACCTTCGATATCCATGATAATCAGATCATAGGAGTGCACACCTAGGTGTTCATCCAAGGAATAGGCCTCGACCTCAATCTCCTCAGGTTTGTCGAAATCATACATGAAATTATGATTCTTCGGTACGCGTTTGCTACCACCTGAATTGACTCGACTTTTGAGGAACTTAAGTTGCTCTCGCTTATCGCTCGCCGCTATATTGTGGGCTTTGATATTGTTACAATCATTCAAAGAAATATTCAACTTCAATAGTTCAAATGTGTCGGGATTGGCTTCAATCGCCACTAATTCAGCACATTTCTTCGCCAAAGGAATAGCCAATGATCCGATGTGAGAACCGACTATCAATACCTTGGATTCATCGTTGAGATATTTACCGAGTCGCTCGATTTCATCCAGACCAAAACCACCTTTGCGCAGTTTTTCACCAACCTCCAAATCCTCGGGGTCGACCGCGAAAATTCCATTTTCTGATTCGGTGATAATCGCCCTGATATTGTGACCGAGGCGTTTGCGTAAACGCCTCGATTTACGGGCCTTGGCAGCGAGGATAAAACGCCAATAAAGTGACTTCACCATCTCTCTCACCAACTTCGTACATGACTCTCGGATATATCATCCTGCGGCAACTATTGGGGTCGAAGTTCTTGTACCGCCGACTATGACCACTAGCCATGGAGGCTTCTGATTTCATCGCTAAAGTCGCTGCCTTCAACCGCTGGGGTGAATCTCTACTCGAAGAGATTCACTGGTCTGTCGCTAATACTTCGGGGACTATTCCGAAGATCACCAATGAGTTTTGGACCAGTGCTCAACGCAAAGCCCACAGTTTGCATGAAATTTCCTATCGGGCCTGCTACAAACCACAATTACCGCGCTTTTTCATCGAGAGATTGTCAAAGATCGGTGATGCGGTTTACGACCCCTTTATGGGCCGAGGAACCACCCTCTTAGAAGCGGCATTACTCGATAGGGAACCACTGGGAAATGACATCAACCCCCTGAGTAAGGTCTTACTAGAACCGCGCTTTGACCCACCGACTCTACAGGAGGTTGAACATCGTCTTGGCGAACTAGACCTCAGTGTCAATGAAGAGTCGAATGATGATCTGCTGACCTTTTTTCACCCCGATACCCTTCGCCAAATAATCGCCCTGAAAGAACACTGTCAAGGTGATATAAAACCTATCGACAAATGGATTCGCATGGTCGCAATCAATCGTTTGACCGGACATTCTAATGGTTTCTTTTCGGTTTATTCAATGCCTCCAAACCAGGCGGTTTCTCTTGAATCTCAAAGAAGAATCAATGCCAAACGCCAACAGACACCTCCCTCAAAAGACATATTACCTCGTATTCTCGCCAAGAGTAAATCATTACTCAAGGACTGGGATGGCCAGCCCTTATCAGAAAACCCGATTCTTTCATGCAGCGATGCAGCGGACTCTACTCTAGCAGATGCATCGGTCGATTTAGTCGTCACCTCACCACCATTCCTCGATGTTATTGACTATCAAGGTGACAACTGGTTACGCTGCTGGTTCTTAGGACTCGATTCAGCCAATATCGCTATCTCGCAAATCAAAGGACTAGAGCAATGGCAAGAGATGGTCACCAAAGTGTTGGGCGACCTCAATCGCGTGGTAAAGCCCGGGGGTTTCATCGCTTTCGAAGTGGGTGAGGTCAGAGGGGGAAAAGTGTTGTTGGAGGAGTTGGTCATACCGGCTGGTGTCAAGGTAGGGCTAGAGCCAATAGTTGTGATAATCAATGCTCAGGATTTTACTAAAACCTCCAATACATGGGGTGTTTCCAATCAAAGTAAAGGTACCAATACCAATCGAATCGTAGTATTTAGACGACCTGAATGATTACTGTTCATTAGATAGACTGTTCAAGGTACACACTTGGGCGAAGCAGATTAAAAAGTCAAGGGTTACAGTCACCCACTATGGATGCAAGTGTAATGGAGCCACCATTGCAACCTCCAAACGAGGAGGTTACGCCCCCAGAAGGGGAAATTCAGAGTCCTGCCTTGGATTTACTGCCTCCACCCGAACGCAGCAAAATGCAAACTTGGATTCTAAGAGTGATGGCGATTGCCTTAATCATTGCTGGAGGATATTTCTCGCAGGAAGGATTGGTAATATTGGTGGTCCTCTTTGTAATCGTAGTACCATTTGAGAAGATGTTTCCGCGCCACAAGGGACAGAAGGTACGCCGACCAAGACTGGGCACAGACATGGGATATGCCATCGCCTCACCTCTAATGGCAGTAGCAGCAGGAGCGATTGGTCTCATCATCGCCATCATCAGTTTGGCATGGATTCCCGGCTTTTTAATCCGTCCTCTGGTCGCAGAGATACCCTCGGCCTATCTACCGATAGTCGCATTCTTGCTTTTCGACATGACCGTCTATTGGACCCATCGTTTCTATCACGAGATTCCCTGTTTATGGAAATTTCACGCGGTACATCATTCGACTGAACATCTCGATTGGGCTAGTGGCTTTCGCGGCCATCCATTTGATGGTACCCTCGCGGCTCCGGCTTTCGTATTCTTACTCGCCGCTGGCTTCGACCCTGAACTGACTGGTTTTCTGGCAATCCTGCAAATCTTCTTAGGACTTTTCCTACATGCTAATGTTAATTGGAAGATGAAGCCCTTGCACAAGTTGGTTATCACCCCGGAGTTTCATCATTGGCATCACACCAATGAAGCCGATGCTCACAATAGCAATTACTCAACCTTCTTACCGATTTGGGATCTGATCTTCGGCACCTACTTCATGCCCAAAAATCAACGACCACAAAAATATGGTATCGACGAATACATGCCCGAGGGAATCATAGCACAACTGCGCTATCCACTACGGGGTATGAAGAACCCCCTCTGGTACATTCGTCATCCGTGGCTTGCATTCAAAGGAGGATTAAAATTCACTAAAGAAATCCTTGGTGAGATGAAACGCTCAGCATTCCGCCCGCGCAATCGTCCGAGAAGTTGATGAAGTAGCGGCGAGGCGTTACCGATATGAGTTCTAAAACAACGATACTAGGATATGTCGAAGGATGTTCAACGATATTGTTGATGGGGGTGGCTGTACCAATGAAATACCTCGCTGGCAATGAATTGCTGGTCAAACTACTGGGCCCGATTCACGGCATTCTTTTCATTCTCTATGTAGGAATGCTATTTCTTGGAGTCTCAAAGACCTGGAGTAGAGATGCTTTCGTAATCGGTTTCATCGCTGCGATTGTCCCAGGTGGCCCGTTTTGGTTTGAGAGCAAACTAAAGGCAGGAAGCTGGTCTGTTTCTCAAGACTGAAGTCGATCAACTAAGTCTGCCTTTTTGCCTGATATTGGCAAACCGCGTTCAGCGAGAATTTCTTTTAGTTGTGCAACTGTTAGTGAAGTGAAATCCTCTACGGGTTCATCCATGATTAACTCAGCCTCAAATATTTCAGCTTCAAATATTTCATCTTCTGTTAATAGTTCAACTCGAGACCTAATAGTTACGAATCCAGCGGTTGCTATCAAAAGAATAATCAGGCCGACTATCGCTATTACCACGGTTAAATCAGAACTCATCTCTTCACTGGTAGCCCAACCAATTACCGTCACTATTACTGGCAATGAGTGCCCTTCTCCACTGACAACTCTAACCTCCACTGTATTCGCACCAACTGGCAGTTTGGCCGTATCGAGAGCGATGGTCCAGTTGAAGGGAGTCAGTGGCCCAAGTTCCAATTGAGTTTCCTCATAGGTCGCTTCGGTCCATTCGCCATCGCCGATTCTGAATTCAACACGATCGATCACGGTCGATTGAGTCCATGCATGTCCGGTGATAGTGGATATTCCCTTGGCGGTAGTACTGGTGAGCATGTGGTTCTGTAAGGTCCAATCGATAGTTTCACTTTGGTTGGTCTGGCCAAGATGAAGAGCGAGTTCGACTGCGGCCCTTGCATCTATCATGCCATAGCCAAAATCACGATTCCAATAGGGGTCAACTTCGGGGGCGCTTGGCTGACCTTTTCTCTCAGCGGTTTGCTTGAGTACCTCTTTGATGGCCATCGGGTCAAGATTGGGGTTGGCTTCCATGACCAAGGCGATTATTCCACTGACCGAAGGTGTGGCATAAGAGGTTCCCGAACCGCGACCGGTGTAGGTATTACCGCTTGCATCGTTGATTAAATTACTACACGAACCCGAGGTAAAACAGCCCTCGGCTTGGATAATGTTACTGCCAGGTGCTGATATCTCTGGCTTGAGTTCGTTGACTGGATTTCCGTCGCCATTATCACGACGTGGCCCTCTTGATGAATATCCAGCAATGATGTCATCACTACGGTCTACGGTGTTGAGGTCATCGGTAGCACCAACTGTAATTGAGAGCGAGGAAGAGCCCATTCCCGATAGTCCATCATTATCTTCGCCATCATTGCCGGCAGCAACACTGACGGTAACCCCGGCTTCGGTTGCCACACTGAGAATACGTGAATGCATATCCTCACCATCGCTTCCACCGTTTTCGTGACTGATGATTCCCCATGAAAGCGAAATGATATCGATGCCGTAATTCTCTTCGCTAGCACCTGACCACTCTGTGTCCTTATTGTCGATAATCCATTGAATGCCATTCATCGCTGACTCGTAGAATTCCTGTTCGATCAAATAATTCTCAAACGGTCCAGCACCGAGATCGGTGCCTATTCTAACGTCGATTAAACTAGCATTTGGCGCACTGCCATAATATTCGGATTGCGAGCCATCGGCTTCCAAGCCGGTAGCAGAGGCCATGCCCATGCACGCGGTTCCATGTTGATTACCATCATCAGGATTGAAAGAACCATCGCTTTGACGGCCACCTGAAGCAACACATAAAGGATCGCTATGAACAAAACAAACCGCATCATATCCGGCGACGAACTTTCCTACCAATCCCGGATGCTCGTCGTCGACCCCGGTATCGGTCAGTGCAATGTTCACACCCTGGCCGGATACGCCTAGTTGCCAGGCTGAATCTGTGTAATTAGAAGAACTGCGAGCCTTGACTGCCATAGTCTGAACATCGCCATAAAACACGACATTACCATATCTCTCGACCATCACCACGCTATCTAGAGTACTCAATTCCTCGACTTGAGATGAGTCGAGCAAACCAAGCAGTATTGCATCTACCGCAGGAACTACCATCTTGGCTTCATAGCCCATATTTTGCAATAAGGCGATATCTTGTTCTGTCGGCTGGTGATCATAGGACAGACCAATCCACACCGGACCGGTCGCTGTCTGCAAACTATCGTGGATTCCATTACGGTCACCATCTAGAGTAGTCCACATCCACCAAGGGCGCTCATCGATGATGAGCGGGGCATGAGTAGGGATTTCCGTAGTCCAACCATCTAGTAGTAATTGAGCGCCCTGAAGAGGCGATTGCTCGACAGGTGTCGGTTGAATGGTGCCAACAAAAGGCGCACTCAAAAATAGCATTAACACCAAGAGGACCGGTGAACGTGACTCTGACATCATTCCCCGGGTAGAACACATATGTCATAAGACCACGGATTTCATGCAACAGGATTAAGGCAACCACTTGCTATAACCACACTTGGCGACTCTTATGACAGGTGGACAAGAATACT
Organism: Candidatus Thalassarchaeaceae archaeon; assembly: GCA_963577015.1. Taxonomy (GTDB): domain Archaea; phylum Thermoplasmatota; class Poseidoniia; order Poseidoniales; family Poseidoniaceae; genus MGIIa-K2. Next base: position 7,006 of record CAUYXQ010000016.1, on the reverse strand, counting down.
ATGACGGTTTGATTACTCAAGGCTACACCCCAGACCAAGCACAACAATTTACCCAGCAGCATTTCCCTGGTTTTACGGCAACTGCGCCACCGGTTTTACCGATGTCTGCATTTGAAGTTAACCAACAGGAAGTCGCACAAATTGCGGAGACTCATGGAGTCAGTGCAGATGCATTAGCCGATACCGCCCGCCATTTCGATGCAAATCAGGATTTTATCCTCCAACCGAGTGAAGTGGAGACTACGGCCCAAGCCATGACCAATACCGCCGAACCGCTTGCTCCAGCAATGGCAGCACCAATGGCCGCTCCAGCAATGGCAGCACCAATGGCCGCTCCAGCAATGGCCGCTCCAGCAATGGCAGCTCCAATGGCAGCTCCAGTAGCCGCACCAATGGGCGGCATGCCTATGGCTAGTATGCCCATGGGAGTGCCAATGGCAGCACCTGGTATGGCAACATCAATCGTAATGCCAGGTAATGGCAAGAGTGTGCTAGTCTCTTACCTATTGTGGTTCTTCCTCGGTATTTTTGGTATTCATCACCTATACATGGGCAGAGGAGTGGGGGTCTTTATTCTCGCTTTGATTAGTTTCCAAGGACTAGGTCTCTGGTGGTTGATCGACCTTTTCATGATTCCAGGATCCACCAATATGAACCGCGGTGGCCAAATGGTCATCGTAGCCTGAGAGTTCGACTATCGTCGCATTGAAAGGATGAGCCTTTCTCAACCTGTCATGGGCCGCGTCCAGAATACTCGGCAAAAGTGGACTATCTCCATTGTGTTGGTGGCTTTGCTTTACCTGCCGGGTTCAATCTCAACTGATTTTGAAGCCATGGAAGAACCACCGGCATGGCCGGAGGGCAGCAATGCTTACGACAATATGGTCAGCCTTACCGAATTCGGTTATCGTAAAGTGAATACCCAAGATAATCAGAATGCTCGTGATTGGATTGCCAGTGAATTAGAGGACATGGGTTATACTGTCGAGCGCCAACCGTTTTCCAGCGTAGAATGTACCAGTTGCGAAAATATTGTTGTAACTATCAATGGCACCTTGGATAAGGAGTGGAAGGTAGTCGGCGCTCATCATGATGCTATTTGCTACCCACCTACTCCTGCACCGGGGGTTATCTATCCTGGCTGTGAAAGTCCCGGGGCTTATGATGATGGAACTGGGTCGGGATCACTGCTCGAATTAGCTCGCACCTTTGCAGAATGGAACCGCACTCCACTGCACACTTGGAAACTCGGTTGGTGGGATTATGAGGAATGGCAGGGCCAAGGGTCAGGAGAAGGCGGTGGAATGGGTAGTTTGCACTTCGTCACTGAACAGATTCCAGAGGATGTTAATGTGACTTATATCAATCTCGATATGTTCGGATTAAACTGGCCGATTCAAACCCTTGCTGCCTCAAGGGCAGCTGGATGTGATGAGGATTACTGGACCCTTTACATGTTCACCTCACCAATAGATGATTGGTCGTATTACGAGGATAGAGGATTGGAGGTAACCGAACAGATGCGAGCCGATGCCGAGCAATTCCAAACTACTCTCAAACAGATTAACAGCGAGCACGAGCATCCAGAGGAATGGGTTCGAGTACTCGATGATACCCAAGGTAATTCAGACCATTTTAATTTCATCATCAATGGCCACACAGCAACCTGGCTGCGCGGTCAGCATCAATATATCATCCAAGAGGGGGATACTTGTGAACAGACTCCTAAACACGCGCAGACAGATTCGGTTTCGACCATTAACTCCCTAGCCGGAGGTAGGGCTAATGTCGAGGCTGGGCTGCAGACCGGGCTTGATGTAGTGGCAAGTTATGCTTGGCTCGACTTCAATCAAAGCGCGGTTGACGAAGATGAATTGCAAAGTCAAAGCGAACAGGGAAATCTGGTTCTCACCTTGAGCCTAGTTGCAATCGCAATCGCTCTTTCAGCAGGATTCGTCATCATGAGTCGCTTTACCCGCGAAGACGAATCCGCATAACGATGACTGATCTGACCATCAAGGTGCATTTCCAAATACAATAAGCAAATGGCAACCGAGGTAGAATTGTCACTCGTGAGTACGCATATAGTGCACTGCAGTAGTCTCTTCAGCCGATAGTTCTGGAATCGCTGGCATCTTACTGGCAACCTGCCATCGCTGCATGAAAATACCCTCTTGCCAATCATCCATGAACATCGGTCGAATATACGAAGAGCGACACACGGTCCTAGTATTACCTAAATCCCCTGCCACGGTATCTATTACGGCCAATAGTGTGGCCTGCCTCTGCTTATCCGTTTGCCCAGGTAAAGCTTGCTTTGACGCTAATTTTGCCAGGTTTACAGCCTTTTTCAACTGAACATTACGCCAAATAATAATTTCATCTTCCCCGATTTCAGTATTTTCTGCAAGTTCACGCATCTCTTCTTCACTCGCTTCATTAATCAATGCTAATCGAGCACCGGTCTTCCATGATGCTGCCCAAGTACGGAAGTTCTTGGCGGTATAAGCGATATCTGTTGCTTCCTCGATGTAACGATTGATGTGTCCGGCTTTGATATCAAAATCGCGGCCACTATCCGCTACATAACGAAATAAATCCTGATTCTTTTCCGTGCCACCGACCTTACCAGAATCCTCTATCATCTTAGCCAGACTATCATCCTCGATAAGCAGATGCCAGTGCTTACCTGATTTGCCGATAAAATCAAGCACAGCGTCCAACTTTCCTTCGGCTTTATTGCCACGGATAAACCTCACATGACCCTCTTGTAAAGTGGTCAATCCATAAGATTCATTCTCCTTGGCATATTCATCTGAGCCGATGCGAATATGAAATATATCCATCAAGCGTATCACCAAAGCAACGACTTTCTCAAGCGGCATTCCTTCCATCTGCAAATCGTCTTCGACCCGCTCGCGCAAACTCGGTAATGCAAGGGCGAATTCATCGACTCCAGCGTATTTGAGGTCGGCCTTGATCTTAATCCAATCTGGATGATAGCGATATTGAACCCGCCCTTTAGCATCCTTACCAGTAGCCTGAATATGACCGCGTTCATCACAGCAATACCAGATGTTACTCCAAGCAGGAGGAACCGCCAATGCATTCAATTCGGCGATTCTTTCCTTGCTCAATTCGCCTTGAGGTGATTTGTATTGCCACTCGATTCCATCTTCTTCATTACCGATGTTTTTTCTTGTAATTCCCTTGGCTTTACGGTTACTGATACTGAGGCCAGCAAGTTTTGCTGCGGTAGCAGAGTCAGGCTTCATGTACTTGCCAACCTCGACATTGGCTATGAACACATCCATCAAGATATATTATTCGTGACTACACTTTCAAATAAATGTGCTACAACTCTAGCAGCCATCACCATGAGAGTAAGACTTGATGATGAATCAAAACGATTATCGCATTATCGATGATTGCTAAAATTACTGTAATATATGGTTAATCTTGTGCAAGTTTTATACAGGCAAGAAAGTATTGCTACCCGTGACAGAAGCACTTCCAGTAGTGGGCGCCATGCTCGATGGAATACTATTGGTATTTATTTTGATATTACATTTTAAGAAAGATGATCGCACTTGGACCCAGCGAATGGGAGCAACATTCATGCTCTGGTTTATCGTTTGTCACCTCGGTTATCAATGGTCATCTGGAGTCTTTGGCTATAATTTCCAAGATGGTGGTGATGCCACCAGAGACATAATGGGAGTTCTAGTGTGGAATCTATGGCGTATTGGACTACTAGCATTCTTCCTTGCCATGATTACCGTGCCGATGCCTTGGTTCAAAAAAGGAAATACCTACCTGAAAATATTAGGGTTTTTACTTTTCATCAATCTATTAGAAGCATGGTTCGTCCATGGTAGTCCTGCTTACTCGGATACAGGTTGGGGTCTATGGTTTGCAATGTCACCATTGATGATAATTATGCTACTTGTATACACCTATACCGGTTGGAGTTATCTCACTTCAAAAACCAGCGGTGAGGATAATCTCGAGAAAGTAACCGATAAGGCTGGTCTATTCGGAATAATGGCAGTAACGCTGTGGGCCGGCAAAAACTGGTTCGATTGGATGGGCATTTTCACTCGCGGTGAAATGTTCTATTCCTACTGGCCCGCATATTCTCATCCCTTCCCATTATTCACCGCATTGACTTGGAATCTTGAATTATTAATGGTTGGTTTGAGTCTATTCGTACTATTTGTCGGAGCAATCCTCCACCTAAACAAAAAGGGTTCGAGATTATTGGGCGGATTCTTAGTCTTCGTTTTATTTGCTGGAATGGTACGTTATTATTTCTATCAATCAGAACAAGTCGATTACGACTTAATTGGCTCGATTCTCAATGAAGCTTCGGTTTCAGAGTCATTTACTCTTTTGACACATGGAGTCATGCAATCACTGGCGAGGCCACTGATTATTCTCTTCCTCTGTATAAGATTTGGATTCGTCAAAACCGACCACTTGCCCAGACTTAGTCGAGCCATGATTATCATGGCTCTAGCTGGATCTATGTCAACCATCACAGAAATCCTTCAACCAATCCTCGGCATTTCGCAACTGGTATCTGGTTTCCTGCTCGGTGCCGTTCTCGCCTTTGAATTTGAAAAGAAGGTGCTCACAGCCATGCAGCCACCCGATGACGATTTCAATCCAACCTGGATAATCGATGGCGATCCAAAACGACTCGAGAAATGGACCAATATTGGGTTCGCAGCATTCTTAGTGATTGCGACACTGATGGTAGTAATGCTCACCGATAAGGGGGTTGTATGATGAGTACTGATGCAAAGAAGAAGAGAAGTGTTGGGCGCAGGCCTAAGAAAGAGGAAAAGTCTGATGACGGGGAACTCGAACCTTTCGCCCTCAAGGATTTCTTCATTCCCGATGATAGAGGCTGGGTAATGCCGATGTTCATCGTCTTCGTCATCGTGTTATTCGGATATTATATGGTCGGCTTCATCGAGACAGTTGATGAAACCTGCGATTTGCAAGAAATAGACGGTGACGATGACTGTGATGGTTATGTAGACAATCCAGGCACCGAATCGGATGATTCAACGGATTCTGGCAATGAAACAAATTCTACTGGCCAAGTATTACTTGCGAAAGAAATCAAAGAAACCTTTCCGTGGTGACAAAGCGCGGGCTTCCAACTTCAGCATTCGTGACAACTCTTCGAAGCCACCTATGAATACTGGATTCTCGTTGCGCATGTCAAAGATAACAGGTACGGTTTTTAATCCGGTTTCCATTATCACCCGCGTATAGATTGAACGTTTCTTAGCGACATTGTTTTCTTGCCAAGAAAAACCAGAACGGTCCAAAATCATCTTGGCTTTGACGCAATACTGACAAGTGCGTGTAGTGAAGAGTACGAAGTCAACATCCTCCCTCTGCAAAAAGGCAGTAAGTCGGGCGTCCATGACCCAGCGAGGCGCAGCCGATTACTATCGCTTTCTACAAAACGATTGTTGAACTCTCACATAAACTGGGTGTTTTCGCTGAAGAGGAATAATACAGAGGGTACCCTCGTAAAGGACGTTATGTACAAGGAGATCCTCTGCTCACCCATCTGATTTAGCAACTTGAATGTTGCAAAACTATGATACCGTCACAATTGCTAAGTGTTTGATGCGCATCGGCAGATTGTTATTATGGACTCTAATCAGTATTATCAAGACTTAATTCAGCAAGGATACTCTAGTGCAGATGCTGCAAACTTTACGCAACAATACTATCCTGATTTTCAAGGAACTATGCAGGGAATGTCAATGATGACACCCCCTCCGCCTGGTAGCCTAGAGATGGGTGCCGGACTTGTAGGTCAAGGCGCTGGTGGTCTAGCTGCTGGTGGATTAGTAGGGACGGCAACAGGTGCTGCTGCAGCCGGAGGTGGAATGTCAATGGCAACTATTGCAGTTGTTTCAGTTTTGGTTCTCGGTGGAGTAGGAACCGGTGGTTATTTCCTCTATGATTATCTTACAGAGCCTGATTTCTATGGAGAGATTTACTGGTATGAATCGGGAGGGGGATATATCTTTGAAGAAGATGGCATGAGTCTTGTTTGGCCAAACAATAATCAAGGTGATTGGGATTGTGGAGATTACGGATATGGCACCTCGATTTCAGGAAATGTAAGTGAAAAAGATGGCATATGCTACTTTGAATTGGGAGATGAATATAAATCGACAGATAAGGGAGATTATTACAGAATATGTTTAACAACTGATGGTGCAGAATCCTGCTTAGATCTCTATCCTAAAGAACAAGGCGCATTCATGGGTGACGGAGATAACTGCACTATTCTTGTCAGTGATATTTCAGTTCCGAACTGGGATGATGAAGATCTCGAAGGATACCGTGAAACATGGCTAGATAAATTCGACGATGTCGCAGACGAGATAAAGAAAGATATTCCCTCTAGTTGTGAGATTAAGGATATATCTGGAAATACCGGCGAAAGTCCAGACATCTACCAGTTCTCCGGCAGAGATGCAATGAATGACCCTGCGATGAACGCAAGCGGCGGAGACGCCCTTATCCACATTATGATGGTGGACAGGATGTCAAATGGTGGCCTAAACTGGGTTTTGGTAGAAGTTACGATTAGTGTAGATGGTGGGGCACCACGGACGTGTGACTTCAAAGTCGAGGCAGACGAGTATTCTTCATGTGTATACACGATTGATGATGACATGTACTGGAATGTTTCTGAAGAGATCACAATCTCCGAAGGATCAGACACAGACCTCTGTGATGGGTCAAACGGATACTGTGTAATTGATGTCACCATAAGCAAGAAAGCAATTGGGAACGACGATGATGAAGTAATCGGTCAGCTTACTGTAGCTGCTGAGGCTTGATTCACCCATCAGATTTAGCAACTTGAATGTTGCAAAATTAAGTGCTTGCACTTTGGCTAGCCAAACGTTTAGTATCATTCACCGTCTTACTTAGCAGCCTCAAACTGCAGGCAGGTAAAGTCAAA
>CAUYXQ010000015.1:0-12824 GCA_963577015.1 Candidatus Thalassarchaeaceae archaeon | reverse complement strand
AATGCGTGTAGAACCGGCATCGATACTATTCTCTATCAACTCCTTAACCACTTGTGCAGGCCTTTCCACTACCTCGCCTGCAGCGATATAGCCGATGGTTCTGTCATCGAGTTGTTGAATACGCAAAGGCTGGCTCAAAATCACTCCTCCAATATCTTGTGTAATTGGTAAAGAGCATCTTGAGCTTGACGGGGACTAAGTGAATCCAAGTCTAAGTCAATAAGCGCTTGCTTAAGTGACTGAGCCACTTTATCCTGCTTAATTACTCCATTAGCCATGAAGCCCATTATCGAGGATTGGCCAGAGGTTCGTACCTGTGGAGTTCCTCTTTCACCGGCTTTTGCACCGGCTGCTTTTCCTTCTAAAAACGTAAGTAAATCACCGGCTCTTTCGATGATTGGTCGTGGTAATCCGGCAAGAGAAGCCACTTGAATTCCGTAGGAATCATCACATGGCCCTTCGGCAACCGTGTGCAAGAATCGCAATTCTCCATCTATTGTCGCTACCTGTACCGAGATATTTACCAGACCTGCAACTTCGCCCTCAAGTCCAATCAATTGGTGATAGTGTGTGGCAAAAAGAGTTCTCGCTTGCAATCGATTACAGATGTCCTCGGTCACCGACCAGGCGATAGAAAGCCCGTCAAAAGTCGAGGTGCCGCGGCCAACCTCGTCGAGAAGAATCAATGAGCGCGAAGTCGCTGAACGAAGAATATGAGCGACCTCCATCATTTCGACCATGAAAGTCGAGCGGCCGCGGCGGATGTCATCGCTTGCCCCTACCCTTGTGAATACACGGTCAATCAATCCGAGTTTTGCTTTACTCGTCGGCGTGAATGAACCTGCCTGTGCAAGAATCGCAGTCAAGGCCGCACAACGTAAGTAGGTGGATTTACCGCCCATATTTGGCCCAGTTATCAGTAGGAACGATCTTTTTTTATCGAATTTTATATCGTTCGGTACATAACCAGCTTCCAATTCGAGAACAGGATGTCGAGTGGCTTTGGCATCGAAACGCATATCGTCGAACATCTCTGGACAACTCCACGATCTGCTTCTTGCGACATCAGCAAAGCACTGCAACACATCTATCGCCGCGATATTACGAGAAATTTCAGTCAGCATCTCGGCATGGTTTTTGCATCTAGAGCGCAATGTTTTGAACATCTCATATTCCATATTATTGGCTTTGGTATCTGCCGTTAGTAGTAGGTCCTCCCATTCCCTTAACTCATCGGTAACATAGCGGTTACCATTGGTCATCTCCTGTTTGCGTTGCCATTCATCAGGCACCTTGGCCAGATGGGTTTTTGTAACTTCGATATACCAGCCAATCTGACGATTGTGTCGTACTTTAAGCGAGGGTATTTGCAGGTTTGCTCTTTCCTTGATCTCTAATTTCTTGAACCAATTATGGCCCACTGCAGCCTTCTCTCGTAAATCATCGAGAACCGAATCAACCCCCGGTCTGATCATACCGCCGTCGCGCAGAGTTAGGGGCTGTTCATCACTGAGTATCGACTCGATATCAGCCCGAACCAATTCTAGAGAGGTAATCTTCCCTGCAAATGACATCAATAATGGATTAGCGCTCTCCTGACAAAGCGCCTTTATCGCTGGCATTCTCTCCAGTGCATTTGCAATTGCGACCAATTCCCTGCTACCCGAGCGGTCATAGGCTAATTGAGTGGCCAATCTCTCCATATCTCTTAATCCCAATAGAAGAGTTCTAAGATTGGAAAGACGTTTTGACGAACGTGATAAAATCGCAACCGCTTCGTGGCGCATTGAAATGGCATCGAGGTCGAGTAGAGGTTGTAATAGCCACCGTTTCAAAGTGCGTCTTCCCATCGCGGTTCTACACCTATCGATCGAGCCCAGTAAACTGCCTTCCTTTTCTCCGGCGAGGGTTTGCAATAACTCCAGATTGCGTAATGTGGTCTGATCTATTACCATCCACTCTCCCTCGTTGAGGATTTCTACAGTGCGCAAAGGAATCTCTTCGATTCGATGCATCTGTGCCAGATAGTCTGCTGCCAGTGCCACTGCGGCAATCGCCTGAGGTGCTGAATCGAGGTCCAGATGGCCGAGGTCGGAGACCTCAAGCATTTGTTTGAGGGTTTTTTGTGAACGCTTTTTTGAAACATCGTGTTGACTGAGTACAATTCTATCTAATTTACGTGCCAATTGATGTAGGTTTTCATCTTCTGCAGCCTTTGCAGTGAATACGAGTTCACTCGGTTGGCTTCTAATCATCTCTTCGTGCAGCGATTGCCATGAATTTCGTCCAGAATATTGTGAGGAATGAGCCTGTCCGGTAGAGGCATCGATAATAGCGATTCCAATCGCTTCTTTACCAATAGAAATAGCGGCCAATACCGCTGAGTTATCCAAACCGATTAGACTCTCTTCGTAAAGAGAACCAGGGGTGTAAACCCTCGTCACCACTCTTTCCAATAATTTAGCGCCGGGTCGCAATTCATCTTCTTGTTCACAAACCGTAACCTTATGGCCGGCGTTGAGCATAGTTTTGAGATGGTCTTCGAGGGAGTGCCATGGGAAACCAGCCATTTGGATGGGTTCTGATGATTTTTTATCTCTACTTGTAAGGGTGAGGCCAAGCGCTTGAGAGCCGACGACAGCATCCTCGTGGAACATCTCATAGAAGTCGCCCATTCGGAAGAATAGCACGGTTCCAGGATGTGAATTCTTGATATCCCAGAATTGGTCCATCATCCCTCTTTTGCTCGACATTGACACCAGACTCCCTATGCAGGAGACCAGCGACTAAGCGCAGGGTGAATCAAGGTTGTGTCCAAATCACTGGTGAGAGCAGGTAAATTATTCAGAACACTTCGCCTTTTGAAATAGCTTCTGCAACGTTCCAAGTCATCAATCCAATTATCACCAGCGATGCTATGATGAATAGGAAATCAATAACCCCTCTTAGAGATAACAAGGAACTCTTAGCATTGGTATCAATGGTCATCGCTTCATAACTATTATCCGAGGAGGTGCCGTGAACCGAAATCGAATCTTTGTCGACAAATGCATGGTCTGGTTCAATCGTCAAGGGGCTTGCCAATTTCTCAACCATAAGTTCACCATTCACATAGTGGCCGATATTTTCCTCACCCGATGTTCCAAAGAACCAAGCGCCACCATTCTCGTCGATAACAGCTGCAGTACTACGGACATCGAGTTCGGTAGTGCTCATGCCATCAATAATTATCGCACCGCTTGTCCCTGCGGCTAATATGTTGCCATCGGCAAGAATACCCAGATAGTGAATCGTGCCTTGTCCACCGACGTAAACAACTTGGATTATCGGTGCGACCGCAATATCTGACCAGGTGATCTCCACCACTACTTCGTATGCTAGGGGTGATGCCGCACTTGCAGATTGACTTGCACCCGGCAGATTCCAGCCGCCGCCAGCCATCCACTTACCTGCACTTGTAGCGATAATGGTATCGAGATTGAAATCACCACCTTCACCAACCGCTTCGGGGGATGATGCCGATGGCGATAGTGCTTTCATCCCAATTACACCCGAGGCCATACCATTGCTGCTAATCATCATGATATCAGTGCCATAGACTGCAGCATCGTCGATTGTGCGGTTGGTGGGGATAGTAGAGGTGGTAAGCCCGTCACCTGAGTCGATCATCACCTGACTTTGAATTCCATTACAGACGAAGCGAATCGCTGAGTTTTCCTCGACACAAGTTGCGAATAACATACTGGTTTTATCACCACTGCTGTCGAGAACGAATCTGCCATCATCACCATCCCATAGACTGAGACTATCGGATGAATCCAGTAGTCGTCCTTGAGTGCCAAGAGTAGAACCTGGACTGACACCTGGCAGATTACCAGCTAAATTGACTAAGATACCGCCACCGATAATAAATATGGTAAAGGCTACAAAAGACAACCATTGGTATTCGGATTCTTCCTCCATCCACTTTTTCCAGTCGCCCATCGCCCCGTCGAGGAGTTGCGAGTGCAAGAACACTTCCCCCAAGTAGAACTTTTTTTTCGTGCGGTAGGGTCAAATACGGTATGACGGTCGCAATCGACCGGAGGAGGATGCTATGGCACGAAAACCAGCCAAGATGTATCGTCGAATCAAGGGGCCCGCATATACTCGTCGCAAGTATACCGGTGGAGTTCCTAATAACCGGATTCACCAGTATCACGTCGGTAACCGCAAGGCTGCAGAAACCGGCGCCTTTGAAATGGAACTCGAATTGATTGCCGACGAATCCTGTCAAATCCGTCACAGTGCGCTCGAAGCAGCCCGTGTGGTTTCAAATTCAACGATTAGAACCGCTGCTGGCACCTTCGGATATGCCTTGAGAATTCACACTTATCCTCATCATATCTTGAGGGAGAATAAGCAGGCTACTGGAGCTGGTGCTGATCGTGTTTCACAGGGTATGCGTTGTGCTTTCGGCAAGAATGTCGGAACAGCTGCACGTGTTAAAAGTGGTCAGAGATTCCTTTCGATTCAATGTAATAGCAAGGATTACCTTGTGGCAAAAGATGCTCTTCGTAAGGCGGGAATGAAAGTTCCGACTCCTTGTACCACCAAATTGATTCGTGGTGCTGAGCACATCAAAGGTTTGGTTTGAGGCGCGCATTCATCTAGAGGCGACACTCTGCCTATCATATGGCACGCTCCGGGTCACATCGTTTTGATCGGCTAATTCCATATCGTGTTAGAGACGTGCTCCTAGTCAGCAGCCCATATGACCAATTCGTCTTGGAGGAAGAGGGTCTTCTCTCTGGGTCGATGGCCGAAGAATATGAACGTCTAAATCTTTCACAAGCACCGCGTATCGTCCATGCGACCGATGCCGAGAAAGCCTTGATTTTACTAAAGGAGAGGCGTTTCGACCTCGTCATCACTATGGCTAGAGTTGGCTCGATGAAAGTACATGAATTCGGAATGAAGGTCAAACGAATCTCGTCAGATCTCCCTGTGGTTCTTCTCGCCTATAATACGAGGGAATTATCTACTATCCATTCGGGCAGAGGCGTAGATCATATCTTTGTATGGTCGGGTGATTCTACCATTCTTCTAGCCATCACAAAAATGGTCGAGGATAAGCGCAATGTCGATCACGATATAGAACACGGTGACGTACAGGTATTATTGATGGTCGAAGATTCACCTCGTTTCTATTCTAAGTACCTACCGCGGTTTTACAAAACCCTGTTTAAACAAACCTCGCGTTTGATGTATGAGGGTTTCAATATCCACGACCGAATGCTTAGATTGCGCGCACGGGCCAAGGTTTTACTGGCGACAAATTATGAAGAGGCATTATCTATTATCAAACGCTATGATCAGAATATCATCGGGCTTTTTACCGATGGTAGGTTTCCTAGGAACGGGAAACTCAGAGGTGATTCCGGACTCAGGTTGGTGAAACAGATACGCGAAGATCATTCACACCTACCTGTGCTTTTTCTTTCCACAGAAGATAGTAATATGGAAGCAGCCGAAGAATTAGGTGCTAAATTTATCAATAAGGAAGATGTGAAACTCCATGCAAAAATCCGCAAATATATGGAGTCGCACATGGGCTTTGGCGACTTTGTCTTCCGCAATAGTTCCGGCGAAGAAGTTGCTAGAGCCAATACCTTGGTTGAGTTAAAAAACGGCATTGATAACATCGATGATGAAATTTTGGTCTACCACGCACAAAGAAACCATTTTTCCCATTGGCTTCGGACCAGAACCGAATTCGATTTAGCAGCACAACTTAGACCAGCCACCACCGCTGATTTCCCTTCGACTGATGGTATTCGTCAATTTATTATCGAACAAATAGACCAATTCCTTCGCATCCAGCGTGAACAAGAGATTTTTGATTTCACTCCTGAAGCAGCGAAAATCAGTCCGTTTCAGCGATTGGGTGGTGGTTCTTTAGGGGGTAAGGGGAGAGGCTTAGCCTTTTTCTTCACTAGGATGAGCGAACTGGGATTGCAGGATGAATATCCCGGGGTTGAGATATGTGTTCCACGAACTCTGGTATTGGCTACAGGGAGGTTCACCCACTTTATCGAGAGCAATCAATTATCTGAAATCGTTCTTTCAGATGCTAGTGATGAGGAATTAGCCAAAGCATTCTTGGCTGGAAAATTCGCTGATGAAGAATTAACTGTAATGCGGCAAATGCTAGATTTGGTTGATTGGCCATTGGCGGTAAGGTCATCATCACTGCTCGAAGATGCACTCCATCAACCATTCGCTGGCGTATATTCAACCTTCATGCTCCCAAATGACCACCCCGATATCGAGGTACGGGTCAAACAATTAGCACAAGCGATAAAATTGGTCTATGCTTCAACGTTCTATAGCAAAGCCAAGGCCTATGTTGCTGCGACGCCAAACTCGATTGAGGAGGAGAGAATGGCGGTTGTCATCCAAGAGGTAGTCGGTGCTCACCACGGTGAGTCATTCTATCCGACTATTGCAGGTGTAGCACGTTCTCATAATCATTACCCAGTGGGTAGTATCGAGCCTGAAGATGGATTGGCGGCAATCGCTCTCGGTTTGGGGCGTTCGGTAGCCGAAGGAGAGAAATGTATCAGAGTATCACCATCCCATCCAAAACGCATCCATCAATTCGCCAATGTCGAAGAGACGTTAAAGACAACTCAGCGAGCATTTTGGTCGATAAGAATGAATCAGTTCGACGGTGATTTGAGTATGGATCCAGATCAAACCATGATGCGTGAAGGTCTAAACCGAGCTCATAAAGATGGCCAATTAGATCATCTAGGTAGCACTTTCATCACTGCTGATGACCGGATTGTCGATTCGATAATGCACGATGGGCCAAAATTGGTGACTATGCACGGCGCTCTAAAGAGTGACAAATTACCACTGATGAAAATCCTCAGCGATGTCCTTTCAAAACTTGAAAATGAATTATCGTGCCCAGTTGAAATAGAGTTTGCCTATGTATTCGATGAAAGACAGGACATCCATCGCTTTGCCTTAGTCCAGTTGCGGCCACTTGTCGCAGATTCGGTTGATGTCGAAGTAGATTTGGACATGGTCGATCAAGAGCGGTTATTATTGCGAAGTAGTCAAGCATTAGGCAATGGAGTAGTCGATGATATCCGTGATATAGTCTATGTTAACCCAACTCGGCTCGATCGCTTGCGTTCGATGAATCTCGTCGAACGTATCGAACGAATAAACCTGCACCTAGTGCGCCAAAAGCGGCCATATCTCTTGATTGGCCCTGGCCGCTGGGGTTCCAGCGACTCCTCGTTGGGAATACCGGTGTCGTGGAGTCAGATTTCAGGTGCGGCTTCAATCGTCGAATGTGAGATGGTCGACATTAAAGTAGAACCCAGTCAGGGAACCCATTTCTTTCAGAATATCGTGTCTTTTGGTGTCGGCTACTTAACGGTAAGGGAAAGAGACGGAGAAGTCGATTTTCCATGGTTGGAGAAACAGAGGAAAATCAAATCATATGGGCCATTGCACCATGTTCGTTTGCGTTATCCGCTGCATGTACTCATTGATAGTAAACGGCAAGATGCCTGTGTTGTCAAGCCGTCGGATTGATGAGACATAGGCTGTGGCAGTGGTTAGGTGGAAGTGTGAGAGTAGCGGTTCTAAAGGTCGATAATTGTCAACCAAAGAAGTGCATGTCTGAGTGCCATGCATTTTGCCCCCCGGTTCGCAATGGCCAAGAGTGCATTATTCTCGATGATAAAACCGGTAAACCTCACATCTCTGAATCCCTGTGTATCGGCTGCGGAATCTGTATCAACAAATGCCCACATGACGCCTTGATAATCACTCAATTGCCGAGTGAACTCGAAACCGATATGATTCACAAATATTCTCTTAATGGTTTCAGGCTCTTCCGATTACCGACCCCGTCAAAAGAATCGGTAGTTGGAATCCTTGGACCAAATGGAATGGGTAAATCAACCGCTATCAATGCCTTAAGCGGACAATTGGTACCCAATCTTGGTGATTGGGAAAACCCCGATCCCCAGTGGGGAGAAGTGATATCTAGTCTACAACGAGGTGAACTACGCGATTTCTTCGAAGAGGTCAGGGTTGGCGGCATCAAAGTAGCGGTTAAACCACAATATATCGATAACTTACCCAAAGTGGTTTCAGGCGAAGTCAGTGGATTGCTTTCCTCTATCGATGAGCGAGGACAATACGAAGAATTAGTTGAGCAAATGGGTCTATCTCATCTTCTAAATCGGAAATTGGATCAATTGAGCGGTGGTGAATTGCAGCGGGTTGCGATATGTGCAACCTTATTGCGTGAAGCAGATGTTTATTTCTTTGACGAGCCATCATCTTACCTCGATATCCACGAGCGAATGAGAATGGTGAAAATATTCCAAGACCTTGCTAAAAGAGCTCGGGTCATCGTCATCGAGCACGATCTCGCAGTGCTCGATGTACTCGCTGATTTGATTCACATAGTATATGGGGTAAAAGGGGCATATGGTATTTTCACGCCTGCCCGCTCGACCCGTCAGGCCATCAATGTCTATCTCGATGGTTTTCTACCTGAGCAAAATGTGCGTATCAGAGATAAACCTATCAAATTCCTAACCCATACCGAGCGCAATAAAGTAAGAGGACACCCGATAATTCAATGGGGTGATGTAGAGAAGACCTTGGGTGATTTCAAACTGACCACCGGGAAAGGTCAAGTCCATCAAACCGAGGTCGTTGGAGTAGTAGGTGCAAATGGTACTGGAAAAACCACTTTGGTGAAAATCCTCGCAGGTGAATATGAATATGACGAAGGCTGGGTTACCGCAGATGCTACCATCTCCTACAAACCGCAACACGTCGATACAGAGATGGATTGTACTGTGCAAATTTGGCTCGACAGTGAATTGGGCCCAAAGTGGCGCAGTGGTGAGTTCAATAGCACGGTGATTAGAGCGCTTGGTATCGACCAGTTATTGGCCAAGGAAGTTCAAAAGCTTTCTGGCGGCGAATTGCAATCCCTTTCGATAGCGATATGTCTTGGGCGCGAAGCCGACCTCTATCTCTTCGATGAGCCTAGTGCCCATCTTGATGCAAATGCTAGAATGGAGACCGCTAAAGCGATACGCAGGACCATGGAAGCCAATGAAAAGAGTGCTTTCGTAATCGACCACGACGTTTATTTCATCGATATCATTTCCGACACCCTCTTGGTTTTCGAAGGAGAAGGTGGCAAGTCAGGGTTAGCAACAGGACCTTATTCTCTCAAAGAAGGAATGAATCGCTTCCTCAAAGAAGTCGATGTAACCTTTAGGCGAGATCATGATTCCAAACGTCCTCGAATCAATAAATCATCATCGAGGAAAGATCGTGAACAGAGAGAGGCGGGCGATTATTATTCATTTGAGGGCTAGTGAACAAGATGCCGGTACAAACTCCACCCGAGGCCGTTAGCATCGGTAGTGCTCGTGCCCGTCTTTCAGCATCATCTCTAACCAGTTGGTTACGCTGTCAAAAGCAGTGGTTCACGCGCTATAAACTCGGATTGCGTTCTCCTCTCAAGCCTAGACAAGTGTTGGGGATATTGGTAGAAGACGCCATCTGTGGTCTGATAATGGAGAGGGTTGGCTCGGCTGGTAATGGTTTTCTCAAATTCCATGACATCGAGGATACAACCAAGGCTTGTGAGATTGATAGCTTGGACGACCTCAAAGATTGGATAGTTGAAAAAATCCCAGCATCTGCTGCCTTGGTATTAGAATTGGGTGCAGATGAATTTGCCAACTCGATGTGGAAGAAAGGTGACTGGAATGAGGTGCTGGTCGAAGAAATCGAACAAATGCTCAGGAATGGCTGCGAATTCATGTTTGAAGAGGTAAGTAATTGTTATGCAGCTGGTAAAGGTCAGCATGTGTTTTCAATACCAGCGCCATGCTGGCAAATGCCACCATATTTTCCCCTGCCAAATAAGGTCAACAGTCGATTGACATGGCCGGAGGCTCCCTATTTGATGAGCGATGAGATGACTTGGGCTGATGCTTGGGAAATAGCGAGACCTTGGGTAAAAGACCCGCGCTGTTTCCAGCCGCAACGAATGTACCACAGAGATCGCTGGGCTGCCGGTGAATGTGATCTAGTGCTGAGATGGGACGGAAAAATCAGAATTATCGATATCAAAATAGGTACGAGTGATTCGCCATTTTCTTCTTCAATAGACGACCAATTGAACTTTTATTCGTGGTTGTGGAATGAAACCCACGAAGAAAAATGTACGGGCCTAGAAGGTTGGTTCCTCAGTGGTTCGGAAAGAAAAGTAGTAGAAATCACGGATATTTCCAGTGCCGAACTACAAAAGATTCACAAGCAAATGAAATCGTATCCCGTGTCGACTGTCTTGCCAATTTCCGAACCGTGTGTGGCCGAAGCCGGTTGCTATTGGTGTTCATTGACCGAGATGGAATATACATCGGTAGGAATCGAAAGTCCATGTGAGTCTATTTCCTCAATTCCGAATCGGGTAAATGTTCGAGGAATGATACAAGGAGCGTGGGGGCCATTGCCCAATCATTTTGGTGAGATGGTATTAGGTGCCATGATTCAAGCTGGTGAGAAAAGAGTCACGTTAGAAGAGGCTTCTCCTAATGATTATCCCGAGATGCATAATCATCCAAATGGAGAAGTAATCATCGAATCTGCTCTACCTGGAGTTTGGCGACGACAACCCCGGCTCTATCTCGATGCTGAATCGAAAATAGTTGAAAAATCAGACTTGGAGATAACTCGAATGGGCATGCTCAGAACCAAAGCCAATGTCGAAGGGCTCATCATAAGTTGTGGTAGCAGAACTGGAAAGCGAATGGACGGTAGGCCATGGATGATGCTCGGTTTCCACATTTGGGATGGAACCGATGCGGTTGAGTGCGTAGCATTCGGCTCGTCCATTAATCAAATCACACTTGCATTACGTCCAGGTGACCACATCAAATTGCTTTCAGCAGACCTCGGATGGCGTGATGGCTTAGTGCAATTGCGCATCGATTCTCGCACCACGAGAATCGAGATCGTAGGGAAGGATTGATTGACTTCGACAATAACCTCCGCTGCCATGCCGGTTACTATTGTCGACGAGCAGGCCGATGTAATTGGGCCATTTAACCGTCTTTCGGCCTCTCAATTGAATACTTGGAATTCCTGTCCTCGAATGTGGTATTATGAAAAGCGCTTACGCCTAAAAATAGCTCAAGTTCCAAAGTTATTCATGGGCAGAGCAGTGGAAGACGTTGTTTGTCGTATTCTCAGAGAATCACCAGGATTGGTAGTAGCAGCAGCGCCGTCAGATGTCTATGTCAACGGCGCCCAAGGATTGCTAGCCTTACCAGAAAACTTGCTACCCACAACTCTTATCGAACTAGAGAGATGGGCTGACGCCAGAATACGAATCCATTGGCCAGTAATATTCGCAGCGATAAAAGAAGAATGGTCATCCAATGATCGCAAAGGTGGAAGTTGGCTAGAGGTAAACGAACAATGGTATTTGGAAATGTGCGATGCTGCCTTGAGAATGCATATATCTGAAGTTTCTGATTGTCTAGAGTCAATCGAGAATTCTGTTCTAAAAGAATGGAGGTCGGGCCATCGAGATACTACTCCTGCCCCTGATGGCCGTGATGAACTGGTGGGTAATCACCCATTAGCAGCAAGCGGAGAATGCACTTTAATCGAAGCATGGGAAATCGCCAGACCTTGGTTTGTCGACCCCGACGCTGCTGCCTTTAGCATGAATGCCGTGCATCCTGAATTCTTTTTCCAAGGTGAGTATGACCTCGTATATCGCTGGGGGGGAAGAACCAGAGTGATGGATCTCAAAGCGAGTATGGGCAGCGGAGACCGTTCGGGTGATTATATCGAACAATTACGTTTGTACGCTATGCTATGGTGGGCGACACACGAGCGTAAAGAACAGATTGATTCACTTGAAGTATGGTATCTTGGTGCGAAGGTTCGCAAGACTATAGCAACTCCCTCTATAGAGGAAATGGAGCAACTTGAAAGTCATTGTCAACAGATGTGGGATAAGTTACGTAATAATGAAATAAGCATGGAAGAATGCCCACCTGAACCTTTGGCATTACGTGGTTTTTCTGCAGGCGGAGTAGCGACTGAACCTAGTGACGGAAAACGCTGTGACCATTGTGATTGGGCTGATATTTGCCCAGGCGGTTCCGGAAATGACGATTTACAAAACGGAGGCGGTTATACTCGGTCTGGACAGATGGTCGAACATCAGTTGACTCCTTTGCAGGACCTTGAACCACGTCTTACTATCCATGCTGAGGTATTCAGCTATTCTCAGGTAGGGGAAGATCGTCCACGTATCTCAGTAATGCAAGGTACAGATTATGCAACAGTCAAAATATTGAGCGATGGTGACTATCCCGATGATTTAGCAAAGGGCGATATGATTCGTCTGATAGATGTGATACCAGGAACTAATTACAAAGGCGAAATCGAATTAAAAATGGATCCTTTCGCTAGTATTGAAAAAGCAACTGAAGCAGAAAAAGGCGATAGTAGTCTCTTAGGATTCAGAGCGAGATGGAATGTTATTGGTCGAGTTGCATACCGTACCCACAAAAGCGGTATCTCTCGTAATGGTAAGGCTTGGTCGCGCAAAGGCTTGGTAATCTTCGATGGCAACGCCTCAATCAAGGTCGAAGGTTGGGATAACCAATGGCCTGCACAATACGAGATTATCAAGCCAGGTTCTGAGGTTGTAGTCATCAATGGATCATTGGATGCATGGGCGATAGACGTTAGAATTGGCTAGGAGA
>CAUYXQ010000014.1:0-13670 GCA_963577015.1 Candidatus Thalassarchaeaceae archaeon | reverse complement strand
GCACGAGGCCGAGTTGTTCAGATATCGCTTGGATTTCACTCATCGAGGGAACTTCTCCTTCCAGTGCTTTCAATAATTTTCCAACCCCTTCTCGAGTTACATGGCCCTCTTCCATCGCTGCTATCACCAATGCCATCAATCCGATATCGGCATTGTGTTCTAGCAGAGTACTAGCCCAAGCTTTGTGGGGAAGGTCATTAGCGTGAGCGAAGAAATGGTCATCGAGTTCTCGGGCTAATAATTGAGTGGCTTGGTCGGAAGATAATTCGCTGTCATTCAAGCGATTAAGGCGTTGTTCTTGGCTTGGTGGCAAGCTGCTGGCGACTTTCTGCCAATGAGCAATGTCAAGAGGAAGGGGTGAAATATCAGTCTCAG
The DNA here is from genome assembly GCA_963577015.1 of Candidatus Thalassarchaeaceae archaeon. Lineage (GTDB taxonomy): Archaea > Thermoplasmatota > Poseidoniia > Poseidoniales > Poseidoniaceae > MGIIa-K2. The sequence goes on along the minus strand of CAUYXQ010000014.1, from coordinate 13,295 downwards.
GATACATACGAGCCCCACCAGGTAGAGGGCGCATCGGGGTAGTGGTTCCATCTTCAGGTGCGCCTTTGCGGACAACGACTTGACGAACCTCTTGCGGAATTCTCTCAAAGGCGATTCTCGCCCGCATGCAAACCCCTTCCAAGGCGAGTTCTGCTTGCCAATCAGGAGCGAGACAGAGCACAAATGCATCGGTTCCTTTTAGCGCGTTTCTAACCAAATCAACCTCTGCCTGGGTGATACCATAGGCCGGCAATTCGTCGGAATGGAATATTCCAGCAACGCCGGCGGTCTTTGCCGCTCCAGCTAATTCTCGGCCAAGTCGCGGCAGTTGGGCGCCGTCATTATCTAACTCCTTACAACCGATATGCCCTGAAAATCCAGATAGAGGTAATGCTAGCATAACCTTGTTATCAGCCAATCCTTCAACCACCATTTTAGAAGTGGAATTTGAAAAACAAGCGCTTACATCGGCGGTGGAATATGGCAACAAATCACTGACTTGAGCACTGATGTCCTCATCTACTTGTCGTCTGTCCGTCGATAATAGCGGTAAGGAAAATTGTGTGCGTAATCGGTTTGTCAATCGGAAGAAATGCAATTGTCGAGCCATCTCAAGGCGGATGATTTTTGGAATCCACGAAAGGTCTTGACAACCTTTGATTTCAACTCTATCACCACACATAATCGAGACATTGAGGTCCTGTCTAATACTACCCAATCCCCTTCTTACTCTACGCGTGTCCCTTAGTACCCGGCCGAGGGCAAGTGCGGTTTGCTGAGCGTGATCTGGAGTGGTGATATCCGGAGCGGTGGCAATTTCAATCAAGGGAATCCCAAGGCGGTCTAAATTCCAAGTTACCACCTCTCCTTGCGAACTTTGTTGAGCATCTAATTTGCGGGCACTATCCTCTTCAAGACAGAGTACATCGATGCCAACATCGCCGCACTCGGTCTTTAGGACCCCATCGGTCGCCACCAAAGTAGTACGTTGGAACCCGCTGGTATTCGAACCATCGACCACGGTTTTTCGCATCGCTTGTAATAGCATTACAGGCTTACAATCCATCATTGCAGAAACGGTAAGAGCGATATCTACCGCATTCTCATCATGAGGCAATGGTGGTTGTTCATCTAGTTCTATCAGCCCTGAATTTGGTGATTGGCAATAGATGAAACTGCGATTTCTCTTGGCCTCAAAACGAGCGGCGACATCGACTATACCGCCTTCACCCGAGGTTGCTCGTAATCTACGCGGGATTTTTTGCCAAGTATCAGGCAAGGAATCGATTGTAACATCATACAATTCACCCAATTGTCGCGAATGGAGTTTTCCGGTAGCTAATTGCTGGTGAACCTCTATTCCACACATAAAACCAAGCGATTCGGGATCAAGGCTAGCGGGATCGCTGACATCACCATCTACGCCCGCCATATTGGAAGGGGAGGTATAAGTCATTGATGAGGGCGCCGCTTGTCAAGTCAAATTGAGGGAGTCATAAGAGGGTCTAAACATCCTGCCGGCGGTAACATGCCCATCTATGATATCCTCGGCCAGTCCTCGATTGATATCACTACGTTCGGCTTCGTTGAGAACGATGGTCAAATCGACATTGTCACCCATCTCACGGCACATACGCTCGACTATCTCAAGAATAATCCGCTCCCGGTTTCGAGCAGTACCTTTTTTCCCAGTGACATTCGTAGTCTCATCGTAATTTTCGCCCATCAAATCGAGACGCCAATTTTTAGTCAATCGAATCGCCCGCTCGGCGTCTTGGAGGTTTGCTTCCCCGGATAATCTGATACGGGCGCTAGCCTCAGCCAATCTTGCCAGTGCTTCCAATGCTCTAGCAGTGATTGCAATCGAATCTTTGAACTCACCGCCATCCCTCCTAGTTCCGACATAATAATCGACCAATGCCGCTCTTGCTTCAGCGTTGAGGTCAGGGTGGATTTTGCGTTTACAATGGGCGATATATTTGCGAATCATATTCTTTTCAATCAGTAGGTCGCCATATTCATCTTCACTAAGATTGGGGGTATCACTGGTATGAGATGGATCAGATGCACTACCTTCCTCAATCAATAATTCGCTAATGCCAACTACGCGTTTATCGACGATATGGTTGGCTATCAGCGAATCCTGTTCGGTATTGGGTGCATCGGTCAGTAACCAAATGATGTCAAATCTAGATAAGAGGGGTTGGCCTAAATTCACTTGGCTGGTAAATGGGGTTTCAGAAACCGACTCAAAGCGCCCATTCTTTGGATTAGCCGCCGCGAGAATCGCACATCTGGTGCGCAGAGTTGCGCTGATTCCAGCTTTGGATATCGAAATCCGCTGTTGTTCCATCGCTTCGTGCATCGAAGATCTATCGCCTTCATTCATTTTATCGAATTCGTCGATCGCCGCCAATCCAAGGTCGGCGAGAGCAAGCGCTCCGGCTTCCAAAGTCCAGCGTCCATCAGCAGTAGCATCTTGAACCGCGGCAGCGGTAAGACCCGCTGCTGTGGCCGACATACCTGATGTAAATCGACCGCGAGGGGAAATAGTCGACATATAGGATAGTAGTTGGGATTTAGCTACCCCGGGGTCACCCATTAAGAGAATATGAATGTCACCGCGAGTTCTAGTGCCATCTGAATTCCATCGCGCAACACCACCAAATAATTGCAACATTAAGGATTCTTTCACCTGCTTCATTCCGAAAATAGAGGGGGCAATAGACCTAGTAAGGATCTGGTAAACGTCATCATTTGCTGCAAGTTCTTTGATAAATTGCTCCTCTTGGTCCGAAATTACAATCTCCTCAAGCGGAATATTTTGCCTCTCAATGCTGAAAATACGTAAAAATATATCAAAAATCGGTGTATCTTTACCTCCTTTGCGTTGAGAGCGGACAAATAATACACCGTTCACAGTCACCCTATCTCCTGGATTGAGAATTCCAGCCAAATCATGTTCGGCAATGCCTAACAATCTCTGCGGTTGGACACCGCCACTCAGGCCTTCTGGCAATTCTTGCACCTCGATAAATTGATTATTTATCAGTTCTGAATCCTTGCTGAGCAACTCGAATCTGGTTTCTCTTTTCTTTCTACCACAACCGCCATCGGCTAACATACACTCGATTGGTTCGATTAATTCCTGTTCATTGGGTTGTTCTAGCGTTAGGTGATGGCCACAAGAAATGCAAGCGAATACCGCCCGGTATATCCTTGGCCTTACACCCGATATTTTGGTGACGATGCCTTCGATTCCTATCATTAAACCGATATCGTCTGCCCGGAGTTGACGGACTGTTCGATGTCTATCCGCAGGTAGGTCTATTACGCGAATGAATGGATTCATTCCCTTTGAACCGCCTTCGATCAATAGGTCGCGCAATACGCGATTAGCTGCACTGAGATGCCCATCGGGTTTATCGATAATAGAGCTGGCAAATTCAGGATTGAATGCTTCGATAACCCGATAACTGACCAACAAACTCTGGTTGTCAGGCCAGGTGACTTGAAGGTCGTGAATCTCATCGGAGAACTGTTCGGTGAGGAAAGAGCGCCAACGTGCGGGAAGATCGAATTCCAATGTCATGATATTCCCTCGGGCTTTAACTTGCTACGCCTCCGGCTTATGATGCTTACAGTCATAATACGCACCCCTTGCTTTCCACTGGAAAATAGTAGCCTCTCAGTGCTTGATTTGAGAATTTGTGTATGTCCACTGCCCAACCGCCAAACCAATGTGGAAGCAACTGTTCCATCGGCCATGCCGCAGCATTCCTTCGAGGTCCTTCGGGGCGAGTCAACACGCTTCTCATTCTCGTCAACGGTTCTTGAAAATACCCTTGGGGACCCCGTGGAAAGGGAGGTTCTAGTACACATCCCCCCGGGGGTCGAAGGTGAGGTACCCTGTATCATTTACCTCGCACCATATACCGGTACTGGAATGGGTCGTGCCAATTGGCGAGCCTTTGATGAGACCTTGCCGCAACGTTTTGAAAGATTGATTCGAGAAGGAAAAATGGGCCCGTGTATCTTGGTGATGCCCGACACTTTCACCTCATTGGGTGGTAACCAATTCATCGATAGCTCGGTAATGGGTAAATGGGGAACTTGGTTAGCACAGGATTTACAACGAGAATTATCCGCCCGATATGCGATTTCTGGTTTTGCATTGGTTGGAAAATCAAGTGGAGGGTATGGTGCTTTGGTGCGCGGAATGATGGATGATTGCTGGGATGCTATAGCCTGTCATTCCGGTGATTGTGGTTTCAATCTCTTGTACGGTGAAGCGATGGCTTCGTGCCTGACTAGGGTTGAACAATTCTCTGGGGTTGAGGGTTTTCTCGCCCATGTCAAGGAGAGCAAATCTCTTTCGCATGATGATTTTCATGCCCTGATGATATGTGCGATGTCTGCATCCTATGACCCCTTAGAAAAGATAGAATTACCAGTCGATAGCCATTCCTGCGAGTTCATCACTGAAAGATGGGATAATTGGTTAGCGTGGGATCCACTGAATCTAATCGAAGAATATCGAGATTTACCACCGACCTGGATAGACGTGGGCGACCGTGACCAATATCACATACAATATGGGATTCGCCTCTTTATCGACCGATTGAACGAACTTTCAATCGCTCATCACCACGAGGAATTCGCTGGAACTCATAGTGGAATAGACCACCGTTTAGACCTCTCTTTGCCTTGGTTATTTGAAAAGATGACATCGACATCATGATGACTGTCTTTTATCTAGCAGCAGCATGGCGAAGGGGCTTGACTATGCTTCGAGTGGGGTCGACATCACCTTGGAAGGGGCGGCGGTCGGCGCTCTAATCGGTGCACTTGCCAATTCGGTACGGCCTAGTGGCACTCCTGGGGCGCCGGTTCACCTCCCGGGTGGATTTGGTGGACTAATCGAATTCAAAGATGATTTCCTCGCCCTTGCCACCGACGGCGTCGGTAGTAAATTGCAAATCGCCAGCAGTCTGAACAAATGGCATGGAGTTGGCATTGATTGTATGGCGATGAATGTCAACGATCTGCTATGTGTCGGCGCAGAACCAATAGCGTTCGTCGATTATATTGCGGTGCCTAAGCCCGACCCTATCGTCCATCAAGCAATAGGCGCTAGTCTTGCCGAAGCTTGCCGTAGAGCGCGGGTGACGTTGGCTGGTGGAGAAACTGCAAGTCTACCAGGGATAGTGACTGAATTGGACCTTTCGGGGACCGCTCTAGGCTGGCTTGCCGGCGGTGACGAAATCACCGGTGCGCGACTGACTGCTGGTGATGTTCTAATCGGATTACCGAGTAGTGGTATTCATTCGAATGGTTATTCTTTGGTGCGCAAGGTTATCGAGAAAGTCGACGCAGATATGCGTGCAAAAGTACCGTTTGCAATTGGTGATTCAGGAAGGATAGAAAGAAGTCAAGAAGGTGAGATAACCCTCGGAGAGGTTTTGTTAAACCCAACTAGAATCTACTGTGACCCAATAGTCGATTTATTTCAAGCAGCAAAGGAGGGAGGGCCTTGTGACCATAGTGATCTCCATGCGATTATCCATATCACTGGAGGTGGACTCTCCAATCTCCTGCGCTTGCACGATACTTTGGGTTGGCACATCTCTAGTCCAATGCCGGTGCTTGAGGAATTTCAATGGCTTGCTAGGGAAGGCGAAATCAATGCTTGGGAGATGCACCGTACTTTCAATATGGGTTGTGGAATGATTCTTGCCGTCTCAGCCGCTAAGGCAGAGGGAATCCTTGCTTGGCTCGAAGAGAGATTACCTGGTTGTAATCTGATTGGCGAGGTTCGTGACCATGGTCATCGCGTCACCCATGTGGTTGCGGAAGTTGAATACAAGGAATATTGAGGTGGTCCTCTGAGCACAGAGGGAATCGAGGGAGATATTTGGCTTGAAGGGCGAACTATCGTTCGTCTCAAATCAAATCAACCCCGACCATCCCACATGCCACGTGGCCCGATTTCAGCCGGTGTCACTGGTTTTTACAACCCGGCGATGGCTGCACCTAGAACCCGTTCAGTCCTCCTATTAGCCGACGCATTAGAACATGATTGGTTGAAGGGTTCCACTGGTGGATTGAGGGTTCTCGAGTCGCTTTGCTCGACGGGAACCCGTTCGCGTAGGTGGAGTTCGGAAATACCTGAAAACCTACTTGAAAATGTTGTCATCACCGCCAACGATCGCGATGCTGGGGCCATCGAATGGGCAAAATCGTACGGTGATGATTCAATAATTCGCTGGTCGCAAGAAGATGCGCGAATACTGATGCACAGAGAATCGTTTCAATGGATTGATATAGACCCCTTTGGCAGTCCAATTCCTTTTATTGATTCAGCGATGCAATCCTTACCTAGAGTAGGGATGCTCGAAGTGACTGCAACCGATACCGCTGCCCTTTGTGGTAGTGCACAGGATGCCGGTAAGCGAAGATATGGCAGTGTAGGACTCAACGATGCCTATCGCCATGATGATGCAATTCGAATTCTTCTCGCTACAATCGCAAAGGCTGCTGCTCGACATGATAGAATTATCGAACCCATCCTTTCGCTTTTTGACGGTCATCATTTACGGGTCTCGGTTCGAGTGCTTAAATCACGTAAAAAAGCATCCAAGGTCGGTGAAACGATCGGCTGGCGTCATCGAGATGCTGCTGCAACCCTCTCTTTAGAAAAAGTTGAACCGTGTAGTGGTCCTTTGTGGATTGGACCATTGTGTGATGCGAAAATAGCGAGCAGAATGACTGAGGAAAAAGCCTTGGAGTTATGTGGTGCAGATGAGGGGATTATGCCTGAATATTGGACTTCTAACGACCTGGAATTATCGCGTAGGGAAATAATTAGATCTGTGAGATTCATAGCGGATTCGGCTGATTTAATGAGTCGCGATCATCTGTTCATGCCAATCGACTTACTGCCGAGATTGGCAGGCCTTGGCGGACCTCCGGCGATGAATGCATTGATTGAGTCTTTGAAAAACGCTGGTTATTGTGCTGCACGAGGGCCATATATGGACCCGACTATATTGACTGATGCTACGCTTACTGAATTGATTTCTGTAGTGCGAAATCTGTGATCAACCAACACTCGGGTCGTCATCGACTTGGCTATCAGGCGCTGGCAAATAGGTTTGAGAACTCTCAAATACTTCCCTAACACTATTTTCTATTGAGCGCGCATCTTCTAATAATTTACTCAGAGGAATGTCTATTTCAGTCATCTCACTCACAGCTTCGACAACCAATGCCGCCGCTCTAGCATCGGGATACATCGGGTTACATTCGGCTAATAATGCGGTGATATCCAAGCCGAGCCGGTCACCTTCGCTCAAGAGATAGCCACAAATTCCTGTGACGATGCCTTGCTGAATCGGTTGTACTCCCACATTGTTCAAGGCAACCCTCGATGATGAACTTGAGCCGACTCCATAAAGCTCCCCTTCGCCTTCATTTTTATTTGAGTGAGTTAAACCATCGAGTATTATCAAACGTTCAAATCCACCTTTGGTATACCATTCGAGAACGGTATTAGCAAAATTGATATCGTGCTTAGAATCAAATTGGACCTCGGCGGTGAATACGCCGATTCCCTTGCCTTGGTATACCCTGACCGGGTGCTTTGGAACTTTGTTATGAATCAGAGCAACCGCTGGGAAATCCGCATTGAGAACAGTGCCCAATTGTTTGAGTGCTAATTCAGAGATGATATGGCTAGCCGCGATGATTCCGACCATGCCAACGGTAGAAAAACCACAGATTGCGACACCGCCGGTGGTCGGGTCTGCATCCTTGTGAAGAACCAATGTATAGCCGGACCCCGAATCACCCATCAGATAACCTCCCCTATCTCCTCTCGGTATGCCGGTGTTTTTCACTGTTCGTGAAATTCGACCCAATCATCCATGCCTTGCTCACGATACCACCAGATTCCGACTTCATCCTCATACCATTCGGTTCCATCTTCATCTATGGTTATCCCCCCACTATCCTCTTCAGAAGAAGATTCATCTTCAGAATACTCGATAGTGTGGCCTTTAACATCATCGGATTCGGTGAGATGGTCTCTTCCTTCAGCTTCAGCAAATAGTGTATGATCCCTGTTTTGTGGTACTGAGCGGTCAATTTCAGCCCCGCCCCCATATTTGATTTCCTCAAGTCCCATGCCAACGGGAAGTGGCTTACTCACCCTCTTTTCATCGCTGTATGAAACCGGGGCCTCATCCATCTCCAACTCCTCTTCAGACCAGGTATCCGCATTATCACGTTTACGTCTTAGTGCGATAATCAATACCCAAATCAATCCGGCAACTACCCCTAATACGGCACCGCCAGCGTACAATGTGGCCATAGATTGACTTGAAATCACTGGAGCGGTGTAATTAGTAGCAACATCCTCATCTTCTTTCTTTACCTCTTCGCCAATCGCCCAGAGAATCTTAGTACTGATGATTAAATCATTGGTATCCGGATACTCGTCGGTAGAAGCAAAACCGGTTATCGTGGCATAATATTGGCCGGCTCCTAGAGTTGAAAGGTTGGTAATGCTAATCGAGAGCACGAATTCGCTGCTTTGATTTGCTTCAAGGGATATCGAGTTCACCTCGGGAATAAAGTCGATTTCATCATGAACCGTCCAACCGTCAAGATTGAATTCTATTGAAATCGAATAATTATTGGTGTTGGTCGCCGTACAAATCAGGTCAGCTGCAGCATTATCCTCCATCGCAAGTACCAAGTCCGGGCAGACGAAGGTAGGTTCTCCGATAGCTGAGGGAGACCAAGAATCAGTTTCTTCTACCTCTTGATTAGAGGAAGTAAGGGTTATCACTAATTGGCTGGGGGTAATTACCAACCAATCAGGCGTGGTCAACAATACATTCAATGTGCCACCTCCATTTACTTCAACTGCAATATCAACCGAGCCAGAGGTAAAAATATCACTTCCACTATCGACAAGGCCTCCTTCTAAATCAAGCACAGTCCAGTCATAAGAGAGGTTTTCCATCAGACCAATATGCTGCAGATTTACTGGGTCGAGATCTATTTGAATTTCGCCTTGGTCGACTAGATTGAGAAGGAAGGGATTCTGAAGCGTGCTGAGCGTCGCCTCAACCAGAAGGGTCTTATTAATTATTAAAGAAGCCGGTAATAGCGGCTGAGTAGCCGCATCACCCGCATATCCTGTATGAGTAACTGTGATACTGACGTCGCCATAAAGACTCTCTATCCACTCGCCCATTTCAGAAAGATTACTATAGGTCAATTTGATATTAGGTTCGGCATTTTCAGCCAATAGCCACGTAAATTCACCTTGGCTCAATATGATTGTCACTGTGCCCCAATCGTTGGTTTCATCGTCTACTATAGAGGAGACGTTGATCCAGAACGGACTACCAAGGGACATTACCGGGGCGGTATCGACCGAAAGTGAAAGTGATTGGGCGGTATCGTTTCGTGTCAAGTGAGGTCCAGAGGCAGTAATGGTATCGGAAAAATTGCCATGGGTATCGAACGCTATTACCGCAAGCCAATAGGGGGTGCCATCAACAAGCCCGGTAATCGTTGTAGAATTGACCGGTTGTGCGAGAGTTTCGATTGGAGTCAAGTTTGAGATACTAGAAAAATTTGAGGTTTCAATAAATATTTGATATGAATTCAAAAGGGTTGCCGAAGAATGCTCCCAAGTGATTGCCAAAGCACCACCATCATCACCCGCGACATCAGATGCAAAAACCGAGGATAGCGGAGCGGGAGGAGCGGGATAGGGTATTGTCACATCGACGATATTCGACAACTCGGATCGAACACCTCCTTCGTGAATCGAACGCACGGCATAGTGATAATCCGAATCGACAATCACATCCTCGTCACTTAAGCTATTGGTGTGGGCGATGAACGTCGGTTGGTCACTATCGATTGGGTCTTCACCAATAGCGCGATATATGTGAAATTCTAGTAGATTAGTACTATATTCCGCCATATCATTCCATTGTAAATCTACTGTAAAAGGGGAGAGGATAGTGTTGGTGAGAATCGGAAGCGGAGGAATGAATAACTCAGGTGCGCCGGGGTAGTAAGAGATTATCAAATCTGAAATGGTTATTGAACCGGCTTTTGACGAATTAAAGGATAGATTGGTGGTGAATGTTCCCGGTAGTCTGGCAACTCCTTGATTGAGAACATTGGTGAGGTTTCCGGAAGGAGTGGGGTTCATGTGAACGGTCAATTCAATATCGTAACCAATATTCAAAGATGTGAAATTAAATGTACCATTGGTGGTTGAATTCAAATCAAGATTTATTGAAACCATCTCATTACCATACATGTTGGGCATTACCGCCATGCTTTTGAGGACGCCATCAAGTATGATCGCAGTTCTGTGATCATTATCGTTAAGCGTCAACATCGGTAAGCCATCCGCTGCACTACGTGCATAACCAGAAGCATCGATATCATCGCTGCCATCACCGTCGATATCAAGTCCTATTTTGTGCCACGCACCGATAAATAGGCCTTGATCACTCTCGCCAACTGGGACGAAATGTTCGACATTACCGTCGTCATCGAGATCGATAGCCATGGCTTGTCCTGGTATCGAACCCGGCTTGAGTGTAATCGGCAAGGGGGCAGATAAATTACTTGCATTAGCAAAGGTTCGTAGTGAAAAATTACCTTCTATCGTCGCTGAATTATTGTCGGTTTCTTTTTCATTAACGGTGAGTAAATCAACAAAACCATCACCATCATAATCGAAAATCGACGCGTTGATCATATTTGTCTGGCTGCTTAATACCGAACTATCCCAGCCGAACCATCCTTTGTTTTCCTTCATCACAAAGCCTGAACTCGAGGTGCCAATTGCATCCAAATCCCCATCACCGTCGAGATCAGCAATCATTGCATTTTCTTCGATTCCACTAAATGATGAAATCTCGTTCATCGAATTGATGGTAGTACTATAGTTGAAGACATTCCAATAGCCATCTTGATCTTGAACCATACAATATTCACCACTTGATGGCCCATAGACAGGACCGGTGTGCAGGTCGACGAGAACTGCCAAAGCGAAGGCAGAACCCTCTTCGAAAACTTCAGTTGTAATTGGGCTATCAAATCCACTACCTATCCACTTACGCAAATCAAGCTTACCATCGCTGCGGATCGAGACGATATCGGCCGAACCATCGCCATCTGCATCACTCAATTCAGCTTTAACCGTGGAAATAGATAAGGTGGTATTACTCGGTGGATTGAAGTCCCCAGTCATCTTATTGTATAGATGAAGACAAACCCTATTTTCCGTCAAAGAAATCGCTGCTACATCGGCTTTACCATCACCGTTAACATCAGTAACAGAAAGTTCGGTAGCTTGATTGCAAGTCTCCACCCAAGGAGAAAACACGATACCGCTCGTAGAATTCCAATCGACAAAGGAAATGGCAGCATCAAAACCCGTGATAGAAGAATCGCGCGAAAGAAGAACCGCTTCTTCATTCTGATCATCATCGACATCACCACTAGCGATGTCGTCGATATGACCTAGTGAATAAAAACCATCACCGAAATCGGATACAAAGGTGGCGTTGAGGTATGAATTTTGCAAAGTGGCATCAAATGGAAGGTAGAATTCTGGTGCTTGTTGTGACATATTATCATATTGAGCCGTCGCCCATGTACTACCGTTTAAAAATGTATTTTGCTGACCAAGATCACCAGTGCCCGGGCCATCAAATGCCCATTCTTTGTAACCATCTTCATCTATATCGAGCCAAATTTGGCCAGGGCTATCATCGCTATGGCTATATTGAATATTAAAACGCGCATCTTGTACGGTGATATTTTGATCTAATTCGATTGCTCCGCCGACATCAGCAGTCCCGCCAATTAATGTGATTCCGATAGATTGAGCGCCATTTTCGAACGTATCTATCTGCAATGGCTGGCCATCTGCACTTACCGATATGAAGGCTGGTAACGTGGCCATTAATAGCATGAAAACCAGAAGTATAGAACGCTGCCTCATCTCTTCACCGGGTCTCTGATAAATGCAATCATACAATTGACTTGCGTCGCGTGGTTTGTCAATCCATCTGAAAATAAGGTAGGGATTCCATTACGGTAGCGTTATGAAATACAGTCCATCAGCAGAGTATAGGGTCGCTGATGGAAGACGATACTCGCTTGACGATTAATGTTGGGGATATCGAAATCGATATAGTTGGCGGCCAAAGTGAAATCGAAGAGCGATTGACTCGAATCAAGGAAGATGGTCAATGGAATATCTTATTGGAACAGATAAAGGTTGTAGTAGAAAATTCCGATGTTTCCGATACCACAGCCGAAGGGCTTTGCGAACGCGGAAGGATTTTCAGAGCGATGATTGAAAATTGTAATCTCGACCGTAAACCAGACCAGGTTTTAGCATCCATTCATTATTTGAGAAGTTCGGAAGGGGCTGAGGATTGCCCGCCAAGGGTTATCGAAAAGATATTTGAGGACGCTGGTTTAGAGAGGCCAGGAAATCTATCTCTTTACCTGAATAGACTGCGCGAAAGAGGATTGCTTGAGATTCCTGCCAATAAAGATGACAAAAATCGCTATGCTATTCTCAGTTACGAGGGTAGAGCACATCTGGAAAGTCGCTCACAATCCTGAGGTGCTGACAATGGTGATGACCGAAAACAATCCCAAGGACGAAGAGGAGAGATTGGATCTTTCATTTCAAAACCACAGCAAAGCAAACTTGCGTAAAGGACGCCACCCCTCTTCCAATTTTCGTAGAACTATTTTCGACGGTGCTGATTTGACCGCCGGTGATTTTACCGGTTCCGATTTTAGAAGGGCTTCGATGTTTTATGCTGACTTGATGAACTCGACTTTTGACTCCTGTGATTTCCGCGGCGCAGATTTGCGAAAAGCGCGCCTAAATCTATCGACTTTTAGAAACTGTAAATTCAAAGATGCAGATATCCGTGGTATCCGTGGCCGCTATGCGATTTGGCAAGGCAGCGATTGGTGGAATGCCAAACTCGATGATGATCTTAGCAAAGTCCTTAGCAAAAAATGGCCTAAACCAAAGGAATGATCATTCCTCTTCGTGAATAAGAATCGGGTTTCTATCAAGCGCTGCCTTTGCGCTTGCATTTAGAAGCGGAAGTAATGCTATCAATCCACACAAGGTTAAACAGATCCCACATAGATAAGATGTGAACTCATATGCGGTCGACATGGTACCTCCAAGGTGAATATCAGCGGCATCTTTTATCATTAAA
>CAUYXQ010000013.1:0-14143 GCA_963577015.1 Candidatus Thalassarchaeaceae archaeon | reverse complement strand
TTCAACCTGTATCCGGTAGATATTTCCTCTCTATAAAGAGAATAAGTGACACCTGTAGCCTCTGTAGGATTTGAATTATACAGACTCAGATGAAAAATAATGGTTCCGCCTTCAACTGCATCCCCAGAAAAACTCAAGGTCGCTGTACTCGCTTGTACACCACCACTCTCCTCGGCTTGTACTAAGACCGGGGAGGCGATTAGAAGCATCAACATCGACGCGATGACGATGGCCCTCTGCCTCTGCATGGACGGGAATGGGCAGGTCACAGCACTTGAATCAATCGAATCAGAAACCATGTGATAGTGGTTGTTGTTAGAAAGCAACCACACCCGATTAATGTTATCTAATGCGAGCATTGAAGGATGACCCCCTTCGTCAGCGTAACCGATGAGGCCGCTGCTGTTGATTATTCTGGCACTTTCTCTGGTCATGGTTTCATGGCCAACAGAATCTCTGCTAGAGGAAAAAACAATTGTTAAATCTGTTGATAGTGCTCTTACAATCACCTTTACCAATGGTCCCGATGCTGATGAAATAATCACCGGCCTAAACACTTTGACCTTCTCTATCAGTGGAAGTGGAACCCTTGTTAATTTGCAAGTCGAGATATCTGCTGATGCTGCCACTTGGATTGAGGTGGAAAATATGACCTCTACCCCGTGGTTGATGCATCTCGATAGTACACAATACGCCAATGATAGTTACTCACTGAGAGTTAGAGGGTGGGATTCAGATGTCGCCAACTATAGTCATTGGTTCATTTCTAATGACTTTACTATCGCCAACCAAATCCCGATAATCACTTCTTTCAACGTTCTCAATCCCGACTATGGTAGCGGGATTTCAAATGCCGACAGAGCGTGGTTTGATATCGAAGAAACAGGAATTTTGAGTTTTTCCTGGACTGCTTCGGACGATGATTTAACCCACGCTGGACTGGTAAATGTTCCAGGATCAGGTAGCGTACCTAACGATGGACCTGGCACTCTGGCATACGGCTGGCAATGGAGCCCTAGCGACCTCGCCGAAGGAACATATAATCCACGGATAACCGTCTACGATAGTAGCGGATTATCCGCTTCACAAACCCTGTTCATGGGAATTGACCGTACCCCACCAACCATGGTTTCTCCAACGATTGGCAATGGAGAGGTATGGCAGGATTCCAACGAGGTTCTTATCGACAACATTCTCGGTTCAGCCGACGATGGTAGCGGCAGTGGTATCGCCAATGTCAAGTTGAATCAAAGTGGGGTTTGGACTAATATCACAACTGAATCCACTACCCTGAACCTTGTTGAAGGACAGACAATCATCGGTTTTAAAGCAGTGGATTTAGTTGGAAACGAGGGTGATGAAATACAATTTAACATCAAGGTTGACATCACAGACCCAGAAGGAATCGGATGGACCGTCGATGAATTGACCTCGAGTAAAACCGATGTTGCTAACATTGCTTTCAGTGCTTATGATGGTGGCTCAGGAATAGATTTGGTTGAAAGCAAAATCGAATATGGTTTTGATTACGATGGTATCGGCACCATTCCCGACATATCAGGTGCCTGGTTGAGCACTGCTGAAACAGGACTCAGCGGCACGATTGGAATAACCAGTTGGGCAACCAAGAGCAGACAATACTTGCTATTAAGAGCAACCTTGGTCGATGAAGCAGGAAATGAATTCATCACTATTCCCGCTGCATTTCAAATATTGCCTGGTAAGGATTTATCATGGAATCTGACTCAAACCACACTCGATAAACTGGTGGTAAAACCTGGGGAAAATACCGGCCAAGTACAAATCGATAGTCGAATAGAAACAAATGAGGCCTATGGTGGATCCTTGACCGTTTGGCTAGAAGCAGCACCGGCAGACCGTAATGCCGACGTACAATGGACTCTAGTCGAAAGCCAATTCCTTGCTGCCGGGTCTCTAAGCGACATGTCAGAGAATCTGACTTGGAATTATACCGTCTCCGACCGGGGACAATGGGATTTGCGTTTGACTATCGACCCATTAAATGTCATCGATGAACGTGATGAGGGGAATAACGCCCACTATCTAGTTGTCACCGGTGCATCGCTGAGTTATTCAGGTGCGGTGCCGTCCTTTGCCCCAAGTATCGTAATCCTATTACTAGCAGGATTTACCTTGGGGTTGATGATGAAGAAGCGAAAGGTTACTCCTCTTCCCACTGAATACTCTCATCAGCATTTAGAATCATCACCTCAATCACAGCCTCTTCATCAGCAGGATCGACTTGATGAGATTTGAGACGGCGATTTCGGCGCACAACAGCGTTCAGGCCTGGTACCAAAGCTTGGAAGCCTGCAGTGATTTCAGAATTATCCTCCTTGACTTCGATATAATCGAGACTGCGGTTTTCTAGACGATGGCGCTTGCGGCCTTTTTCCAGCATCTTGATCACCGAACCATGCTCTGAACCCTGAGATAACATCTCAACTGCTTTACGAGCCAGAGACAGGCCATCACCCTCACCGACGATTACCACGGTTGAATTGTAAATAGTAATCTGCGAACCGGTAAGTTCCTCTATCAATTTACGAATCTTCCCCTCCGAACCGATTAAACGTGACCTGATGCGACGTTGTTGATTGGATCTCTTGCCAACATGATTACGAAGGTCGACTATTTCAAAAAACCATTCGTCTTGCAATAATTGAATGGCGTTTGCAGGTGCCATACCGCGCGATATCGCTTTGATAACATCAGGTAATTTTAATGCCTTAACCGGGTCGAATTTACCCGTTTCCGGCCAAAAAACATCGATCTCTCCACTCTCGGAATCGATGACTAAACGCATACAACCAGAGGCTTCCTCCAGTTTGCGACGGGTAGCACCTTTACTACCGATTAGGACCGCTATTCGATCCTGAGGAACCCGAGGTAGGCTCTGTCGCATGGGCGGGCCTCGCACCTACCCTTCTTCAATGCCACCGTCGGCTCAATCTCGGGTCAAATCCGACATATGTAGCCAGGGTAAGCCAAGTCTCTGCACCTCGTCTGCGATGATGGTAAGATTCTCATAACTCACCGGGTCGTTATTACCAGCAATTGAATGGCTATACATCACCAATGTATTACTTTTCGATTCTGCTAACGGCAAATATTGCAATAATATCGGTAGTGAATCTTGACTATCGGTAATACTAATCGCTCTAAAAATGGGTACATCCTCGCATGAAACGAGCCAATGGTTACTACCCTCTTCGATAGACCTTGTACCACGTAACAGGGGTAATTCCTCTAAGATCAAAGTATCTATTTCAGAATCACGATGACCCATTGGATAAGCAAAAGTCTCGATGCTAAAGCCCTCATCTCTCATTAGATGTAATGGGTGAAGAACCTCGTCATCGAAATATTCTTGGGCGCTACCACCGTTTTCAAGATGGATAAAATAATCTCTGTGATTCATTCCGTGAAGACCGATCTCATGGCCCTCAGCGACCAGATTATGCAGTATCTTCTTGCGCTCATCGCTCATCCACCAAATCCCATCGACATAGAATGTGGCTTTGATGCCATTTTCATTAAGAAAATCGCGACTTTCATTCCATGATTCGATGTTTTGTAAATCATCAAAGGACAATGCGACACCACTTACCGCAGGTTGCTCACACGGAAGATTACCAGCACTGCCCGTCGAAAAGCAACCGATAAACGATGCATCGATTACCAAAAAAATGACAAACACAGACCACCGCATCAGCGATTGTCTTAGATAACTCTGGATTAAATATTTCCATTATGAAGAGATTATTCCTCTTCATCGACATTCATCTCTAAAACATCGTAAAGTGCCTCTGCTAAGTCAATATCTATTCCATTCTTATTAGCCCATCTAACCAATTGCTTCACATCTCTAACCAAGAACTCCTCACTCTTTGGATGACTTCGTACCACCCCTTGACCGACGTCGATAATCACTGCCTTACCCTCGTGCCAGAGGATATTGTAAGCGGAAAGATCAGCGTGAACTAAATTTGCTTTTTGCCAGGCGGTGGCGGTGAAATGAATGAGATAATCAAATACCGTCTCTGGGTCATCTACTTTCGCATCACGTAAACGGGGTGCAGGTGAAACCTCATCACCGATATATTCCATCACCAGCACATTCTTGTGCACCGCTATCGGTTCTGGGACTCTCAATCCCCATTTTGCAAGTCGCAAGAGATTACGATATTCTTTTCGCACCCAAATATCGACCAATTTTCTGTGCCTACGACTTAGACCGCCAAAGCGCTGGTCACCTTCGATATATTGCATGAGGTTCTTGAAAACCGCATTTGAGGTATGGAAAATCTTCACCGCTACTGGCCCATTTTCCGAAGTCCCATGGAATACATGTGCTTCCTTGCCGCGGGCGATTGGGAAATCAAGAGTGTCTAGATGACCCTGTGTCATCAATTTGTATAGGCTCAATAAGGTCAAGCGGTCAAAGACCTGATCGAAAACACGGCGGTCGACCCATTCGAATTGCCCTTTACCGAGAACGCCTTGTAATCCCTTCTCGATTTTGGAGAACATATTACTATAACGCTTCTCATTCATCCAACCAAAACTGCCACTTTGGTCTAAATCTTTGATGAAGGCTTTCTGCTCTGCCTCTTCAAAGGCGTAATCAGCTAAATCATCCAACTCATCCTCGTCCATAGCATCACCTCAACAGCGAGGGATTTACGCTATCAAGAGAATAGGGCATCGAGGTCCTCATCGTCGTCATCCTCTTCCTCGACCTCTACCTCTCCCGCTGGTGGTTCAGACTTGGTTGAAGGAATATCAGAGTCGCTGGAAAACAAACCATCTTCGTCGTCGAAATCATCGGTCATCGCATTCATGCCAAAGATATCGACATCTTTGGGTAGAGCGCCTTTTCTCGAGAGGTAAATCGATTGGGTTTTGGTATAGCGGTGCTTGACATCTGCCTTTGCATCTTGGAAATCCCATGGCCAGACTATGATCAAATCTCCTTCTCTAACCCATTGTCGACGACGCATCTTGCCGGGGATTCTCGCCATTCTAGTCTCACCATCTGCGCAGAGTACAGTGACCCTGCGGCCACCGAGAATATTTTCAGCGATGGCAAACATCTCATTGACCTTGGTGTTGGGCATCTTGACACGAATTTTACTTGCGCCACCGTCGGTGGACATCAGACGAGCTAATTCCTCCTCGTCGACCTTCTCTTCACGCCTGCGGCCCATATCTCGCCCCAGATGCCCTACCTACTTGAAGGCAGAGGACGTCGTTTTCTCTACTCGATATCACAATTGTAAATTCTCTACCGCTGCGAAACAAAGTCTGACCAAGGTATCGCCGCCGATGCCAAAGAGGATTGTCGCTATTGCACAACTCCAAATGGTCACACGGATGAAGAAACCCTTTGGTAACGGTTGTTTTCTACCCTCTTCAGGCTCATCAAAGAACATAACAACTACAACTCTAAGATAATAGAATAACGAGATTGCACTATTGATGAAAATCAGCAACGCAAACCACCAGATCCAATGTAGTGAACCCAGTGATAAAGCACCATCTTGGGCCACGGTTGTCGAAAGGTCTCCAATCGACATCTTGACGATCCCCGCTATCAAGAGAAATTTCGACAAGAATCCTGCCAGAGGAGGCACACCGGCTAGTGAAAGCATGAAGATGAACATGCAAGCCGCTAACAGTGGTTCTCTCTTGCCTAAACCAGCAAGGCTGGATAATCTGCTGGCACCGCCCTCCATCTCGAGCAATGCTAACACTAGGAATGCACCCATCTTGAAGGCGACCAACACCACTAGGTGGAAGACGATAGCCCCGAGAATGGCTTCAGCAAAGCCGACCGGGGCCTCGAGATGGCCCCAGCGCCAAGCACCGATTGCAGTCAGTGCTGCTAACATATAGCCAGCGTGAGCGACCGAGGAATAGGCTAACATTCGCTTGGGATTATCACTACCCAATGCTGCGATATTACCCCATGTCATGGTGATTGCAGATAATACTGCGAGGGTGACCAGCCATACTGCGCTGCCTTCTGCCCCATCGGGAATGGCGATGACGACCAGCAATCTGATCAGGCCGAGCATTCCCATAGCCTTGCTTGCGGTCGCCAGTAATCCTGCTACTGGACTAGAAGCACCTGCATATGCATCAGGTGCAGCGAAGTGGAATGGCACCGCACTGACCTTGAAACCAAAGCCAACCAGAACCATGCCTAAACCGACCAATGCTAGAGCAGGGGCACCAGCGTTCCATGCAGCGCTTAACTCATCAAATTGTAATGATCCCGCCCATAGGTAGAGCAAGGAAAGACCGTAGAGACCGACTGCGCTGGCTACCGAACCGACGATGAAATACTTCACACCAGCTTCGCTACCAGCTTTGGACTCCTTCTGGAAAGCTACCAGGACATAGGTCGAAAGGCTAGCTAATTCCAAACCGATGAAGAGGATGAATAAATCCTGTGCCAATGCGACTATCGACATTCCCAGCGCCGTGGTTAGCAGCAAGATGTAGAAGTCGACCTGGCGGCGGTTATTGTAAAGCGCATCAAGGTCGTTGTTCTCACCTTTCTTGGTCGGTAATCTATCGAGGCTTGCCAGTGCAGCAGCGAGAATTGCACCGAGGAATAACATCTCGAATAAACGGCTAAAGCCGTCGACTTTGAGTAAATCCATACCGCCATCGCTCTGAATCAGAACTATATTTGCCCCCGAAGATTGTGAAAGAACGATAATAATCAGAGAAACCGCGAGGATTACACAGGTGAGGTATCCTGGAAGACGAGGGTCGGAGGTCAGAGCAAAACGCTTACCGCCAAGGAACCAAGGTAGACGAATACCGGTCGAGGGTATTCTAAAGGTAGAATTACCCAGATTGGGAATTAAAATTACCAGAAGCAAACCGGCAAAAAGAATTAATTCAGGGGCTAAACTAGAGCAAAACCCATCAGCAAAAGCGGTGATTATCTCCATTTCAAGAACCTCCTTGTTGGGCGAAAACCATCTCGAATAGATTAGTGGCCCAAGAATTCATCATATCGAGCGCGATAAATGGCATCACTCCAAAGAGCACGATGAGCAATGCTAGAAGGAACATGCCTATGTTTTCGTGACCAGAAATATCAGGCGGAGTCTCTCCATGCAAAGCCTCTGGTGGTTGCCCTTCATCGCCGCCTTCAAAGATGGTTCTCTGAAGACTCCAGAGGTAAAATGCAGCGGTGATAATCAAGACAAATGCCGGTAATAATATCCACCACCCATAGGTTGGCCAATATGCTATCAGTACCATCAACTCAGCTACGAATCCTGCAAGAAGTGGGAGACCGAGGCTAGCCATCCAGCCAAA
Organism: Candidatus Thalassarchaeaceae archaeon; assembly: GCA_963577015.1. GTDB lineage: Archaea > Thermoplasmatota > Poseidoniia > Poseidoniales > Poseidoniaceae > MGIIa-K2. The sequence continues at coordinate 6,781 of CAUYXQ010000013.1, read as the reverse complement.
CATCATGTAAACAGCAAGGAATGGGCTCCACTTGGCCATACCTCGCATCGACCCGATTTCCATCGAATGGTAATGATGCTTGAAAGAACCACAAACCGCGAAAAGCATCGGTGAAATCAATCCGTGGGCGAACATCATGAATAATGCTGCAGCATAACCGATGGGCTGCATGCTAGCGATTCCAAGTAGAATGATACCCATGTGAGATACCGAAGAATATGCGACCATGCGCTTGAGGTTGGTTTGACCTAGGCAGACGATAGATCCCCACACCAAAGATACCAAACCTATTATCATTATCAAATCTTGATAATACATCACCGCATCTGGGAACATCGCTACCGGTAGGCGTAACATTCCATAAGCACCCATTTTCAACATCACTCCGGCTAAGAGCATCGAGCCGCCAGTCGGTGCTTGGACGTGAGCATCGGGTAGCCAAGTGTGGAATGGTACAGCTGGTAATTTGACTAAGAAACCAAGCATAAGCATCAGGAAAATCGCCTTTTGCATGTCTATTCCTAGCCAGGTTCCGCCGTTGAGATTTCCACTACGTGCACTATCTATCAATAGAGTCATATCGAAAGTTCTGCCAGTTAATTCACCATAGTGGGCACCGGTTCCAACCGGTTGTAAGAAGTAGAGTGTTACCAATCCGAGCAACATTATCACACTGGCGGTGAAGGTGTAGATGAAGAACTTCTGAGCTGCATATCTACACTCGTCACCACCCCATTTGAGGATTAAGAAGAACATTGGAATCAGGGTTAATTCCCAGAACACATAGAACATGAACAGATCTAGTGCTACAAAGACCCCAATCAAAGATCCACCCATCAACAATAGCAATGGGTGATAGGCAGAACCATTCTTTTCATCCCAGGTCATGACGATGGTTATCGGCACCAATATCGCGGTCAGCCAAACCATGGGGAAGGAGAGTCCGTCCATGCCCACATGCCAAGAGACTCCAATGCTCTCAATCCAAACATATTGGTGTTTGATAACATAGGAATTGTAGCCAATATTGGTCCAATCGATGACCGTCAACCAATCGAAGAACAAGGCGGTCGAGATTCCGAGTGGTACCAATGAGAATGCAAGACAGGCCAAGCGGACCGGCGAGTCAAGTTTTGCCTTGTGGTTGGCTTTTTCCTGACTTGCGAATGCCAATAATATGATACTGGATAGAATAGGGAATCCTACCAAAGGAATCGAAATCCAATCGATGACGCCATTGGCATTTGGTGAAGCTATATCAGGGAATATCGCGGCGATCGCGGCGGTCAACATCAAGAATAATCCTACGAGAATAAACTCCCGCTCTTTGATTTTCAATGGTGCGTTTTGACCCATTCAAGCAGCCCCCCAGATGAGAATAAAGATAGTCAAAGTTCCCAAAGCGGCCATCATGATGTAATCGCGGGCAGAACCTGTGGTCAGCGAACGCACTTTGCTCGAAGCGACTTGTGATGAGGATTCGATGCCCTTGACTGCACCATCGATTACCTTGCGGTCGAAAATCGCCGCGATATTGGCAAGTCCAACGATTATCTTGAGGCAGGCTGCATCATACCATGCATCGATGTAAAGACGGTTGTCGAGCGCACGTGATAAGCCACTATTTGCCCAAGCACTATTGTCGAATGCGAAATTGGTTTTGACCTGTGAATTGAGATTGATCAACCACTGCATCCAGCCCTTGGCTTTCTGACCTTCATCAAGGGAACCGCCGTAAAGTGCCATTGCAAACATCGGTCCAAAGATGGTAGACAACCCAATCGTCACATAGGTCAGAATGAAGAAGAAGAGGTCGTGATTAGCAAAAGCATGGCCTAACTCCGCACTGATGCCGTGCTCACCAAAGAAGTCAGCAAAGTGCCCCTCGGTCGAATTACCTAACCAATTGGTTGAGTGGAGACCGGCGAAGATAATACCACCCAAGGTGACAAAAGTCAAAACCACCAATGGTATTGGAATCCATGCCGTCTGTTCCTTCACTTTTGCTGCGACCTCGGTTTTCGGCTTACCTGCAAAGGTCATGAACCACATTCGAGACATATAGAATCCGGTCATTCCCGCACATATCAAAATCAGCATAGCGGGTATCAAGAAGATGGGTTCTTTGAGTGCTACCTGCCAAGCATTGGCGATAATTCCTTCCTTGGACCAGAAACCACCTATCAAAGGAATTCCAATTATCGAAGCGCTACCGACGAGCATAGCCGTAGCGGTGATTGGCATTCGGCTAGCGAGTCCACCCATATTATCCATCGATTGAGCATCAAAATCATCATGGCCATCATGGTTATCATCATCGTGATGGTCATGGACCTCATGATGTGCGTGATGCATTTCATGGATTACCGAACCACTGGCCATGAATAGCATTCCTTTGGCCATTGCGTGATTGAATAGATGGAATAATGAGGCCCCAAAGGCGACCGTTGCAAGGGTTTCATGGCCGTTATTGACCAACCAAAGAGCTGCCCCTAATCCGGTGAAGATGTAAGCCAATTGGCTCATCGTCGAGTATGCTAGCACCTTCTTGATATCCTTTTGAACAAATGCAATCATTGCTGCCATGCAAGCGGTTATTCCGCCGACCATGGCGATTATTATCGCAAGAGTGGTCATCGAACCGAGCGGGGCTGCAGCGAAGAATGGGAACATTCTAGCCACAAGATAGAGGCCAGCGTTGACCATCGTTGCTGCGTGGATTAGCGCAGATACTGGGGTTGGTCCTTCCATAGCATCGGGCAACCAGACGTGAAGTGGGAATTGCGCCGACTTGCCGACCGCACCGATGAACATCATTCCCAATGCCAATTGTAGGCTTCCTGCATCTACTGCCTGAATAGCGGCTGCATCAAAGACTACAGCGAAATCGAGACTACCAAACATATCCCAGAGCATTACTAAACCGATGAGGAGAAATACATCGCCAGCTCTTGGCCTCTCATAGTAAAACCCAATCAACAGATAGGAGCAAAGACCCATTATCTCCCAGAAGATGAATAGCCAAAGGAAACTGTCTGCGAGCACCATTCCCAGCATTCCAGCACAAAACAAGAGGAACTCAGCGTAGAAGCGATGATTACGGTCCTTGTTGATTGGGTCGGTATTCATGTAACCAATGCTGAAAACGTTGATTAAGAAACAGAGGAAACTAGCGACGAATAGAAGCATTATCGTGATGTGATCTACATATACACCAACACCGAATATCTTGGTTTCCATCACCGCAGTAGAACCATCCCACCACGAACTTGTGAACCAAGTGTAGATACTAGCAGTGCCGACATGATTGAGATGCTCCATAATCAATAACAGTGAAAGCAGCAATGAAATACCCATTACAATCAAGGAGATTAGGCCGCCTTCTTTGGCACCATCGCGCCATTGAGGTAAGCCGTTGAACATACGCCCGAGGAATAATATCACCGGGAAGGCGAGGATGGGGAGTAATACGATCCACATCGCGTAATCTATGATTCCAGAACTTAACATGTCATCACCTCAATGTTTGAGCAAATTTACCTCGTCGAGAGAAATCGTCTCATGTTGACCATACATGGACAAGAAGATCGCTAGACCAATCGCAACTTCAGCAGCGGCGATGGCGATGGCAAAAATCGTGTAAATCCAACCGGTAACATCGCCATGATAAGCCGCAGCAGCAACGAATTGGAGATTGACTGCGTTGAGAATCAACTCGATACACATCAGAACGACGATGGCGTTCTTGCGAGTGAAAGCACCCCATAGTCCTAGAATAAACAAGATTGCTGAAAGGCCAGAAACCCAAGCTGGATCGATCATTCGCCATCACCGCCTTTGTATTCCCATTCGAGATTTTCGATGCGCTCATCGCGCACCAGATAAGCAGCGCCTATCATAGCCATAGCCATCAAAATGCCCAATACCAATAATGCTAGGCCCCAATCACCGAACATTCCATCAGCGAGTTGTGAAGTTGTAACCTCCTCCTCTGAAGCGTCATTCCAAACATCCGGCGCTGAAACAATAGAGATTAGGGCGAAGCCCATGAATAGAAGGCCAACTCTGGTAAATGCAGATAATGACCTCATTCAAAATCCTCCTCTAGAATCTGGCGTCTGGTCAGCATGATACCGAAAAGAACAACCAACATCACGCTGGCTAGATAGACCAGAATTTGAATAACCGCCACAAACTCAGCACTCATCAGGATGAATATTCCCGCAACCGCCATGAAACAGAAGATCAAGGCCATCATCGAATGTGCTACCCTTTGAGCATAGATCAATCCGAGCGCTCCACCGATGACGATGGTTGCGAGGATAAAGAAAATAGTAATCTCGGTGATGGCGGCGAGATCGACACTCATGCGCTACCCTCCGCTGCTTTGGCTGCTCTGGCAGCCTTCTTCTCACGCTTGGTCCTCTCCTTATTGGCCCGCTTAGCCAATTCAACATCGACCGCTTCTTGATGGACGCCGGGCAGAACCCTGGTTCTAGCAGCGTCGAACCAGAGGTCTTCGCGACTAAAGCCTGACATTCCATCGTATTCATTGGTCATGAAGAAAGATGTGAAATTGCATGCTTCCATGCACAAGCCACAGAACATGCACCGGCCGATATCGATTCTGCCGCTAACGATTTGATCGTCAGCAGGCCTTAGTGACTCGGTAGCGACCATCTGCTCCTCGCCGCTATCATTCCAACGGATACGAGCCGAGTCTCCACTGAGATCGAGAACTTCGCCAAAGCGCCATTGTTCGGGCGGTGCTTCGTGAGCGGTAACCAAGTCAAAATTATCTCCTGCCACTGAAGCGCCAGTTATTTCGACTGCTGCTGGGCGTCCAATCTCGAGTTCAGCACCAAGACCTTCCCACTCACCACTAACATCATCGAGGACATCTACTCGCAACTCGGTTGTCATGTGCAGGCAATCATTCGGGCAGACCGTGACACACAATTTGCAAGCGGTGCAGGTTTCCCAAATGATACCTATTCTCCCATTATAATTACCTGGGACAAAGAGCCAAGGTTCCATATCCTCAAGTCGCTCATAAGGATAGAGAATGGTTTGCGGGCGCCAAATCGTCGGCACCAAGTCACTACCTTCTCTATCAGCGGTATACTCGTGCTTTGAAACATCATTCCAATGGCCACCCTTCGCCCGATTTTTACTATCGTCATCGACTATTTCGGGATGGAGTTTATTGTGATAGCCCCCCGCAAATCTCTTGCCTATAATCGGGAAGGTTCGCAATGCGGTAATCATAGTCATCTTGAACGGATACCAGAAGAGGTTCCTGAAATTCGGTTTGGCTCGTGGATGTGCTGGCATGATTTCACCTCAGTCTGTACCCGCTACGTGTTTTCCAGCAGGTTCCAACGTACGCACGTGGAACATTCGCTCTTTGGAATCAACGGGATCTTCATCGTTAAGCAACCAGTAGAAGAGCACACACGAGAGAACCGTGATTAGAATAGGTAGCCCAAATGGAATCCCAAAGAGATTCCAAGCCCAACCGCCTTCGATGGTATCGTGAACTGAACCTGCATCGAATAGATACAAGCGATAGACGACTGTCAATACCAGTTGAATCACCGCCAGCGGTAATAGCATGCGCCAGCCGAATTCGAGAATTTGATCGGTTCTGATTCGGGGTAATGCTGCTCGGGCCCAAACGAAGACGAAGGAGAATATCAACCAAGCCTTAAGCAAGGTCCAAAGAATTCCTGGAATCAAGAGATAAGCGCCACCGATATATGGTGTTCTGCCTATCAGTCCAGCGAACGGCGCGTGCCATCCGCCCATGAAGAATATTGCGAAAAGAATACAAGCAGCATAGGTGCGCATGTATTCGGCAGCGAATAATAATCCCCAACGCATTCCACCATACTCGGTCCACCAACCCTCGACCAATTCGGCCTCGGCTTCTGGCATATCGAAAGGAATACGTTCGACCTCGGCTATCATCGCTATCAAGAAGAGAATAGCACCCAGTGGCATCAAGAATAGGAACCAAGAGCCAGAAGAATGTTGGAAGTGAACTATTTCTAAAAAGTTGAAAGAACCAGCCAATACACATACCGCAAGGATAGTTATCAGCATTGGAATCTCATATGCAGTCAATTGAGCTGCGGAGCGGATTCCTCCAATCAAGGTGTATTTGTTATTTGAAGCCCAACCAGCGAAGAACACACCGAGCGGAGCAATACCGAAAATCGCGAATGCAAAGAGCACTGAAAGTTCAGGGTTTGCCCCATATATGCCACTGGAAAGTGGAATCATTCCCAGGATGAGAACGGTTGAGGAGATAATGAGGAAGGGCGCTAACTCGAATATCAATTTGTCAGCACGACTCGGTACCATGTGCTCCTTGGTCATGAATTTCATACCGTCAGCAATATTCTGAACAAATCCGGGGAAAATTGCCAATCCATACCACGAACGGTTATTCACCCGGTCAACGGTTGGGTTTTTCGGGTCGCGATTGCCTGCGGTTTTGTTCAGCCAGCCGACTAGAGCACCAACTGGGAGTCCTAGGCCGAAAGGAAGTTTTTTCCACCATTCTCCGGCGGTAACGCCGTTTTCTCCGACCCATAACGACCGCAGGGATGTCATCGCTCCGCGCCTGTCCATCAGTCGGCCGAGGATTTTTCTCTCGAGCCAGAGGATCATGAACATCGAGAGCATGATGATGCCAAAAGACATCACACAGGCGATCATCGTCACTAGGAAGAAGCCGATATCGTCTGCATATGGGGCGAGAGAAGTGTCGGAAGTG
>CAUYXQ010000012.1:0-14192 GCA_963577015.1 Candidatus Thalassarchaeaceae archaeon | reverse complement strand
ACAGTACATGACAAATCTACCCCTGGAAATGATTGAGCATTAACATTAGATACAAGAAATTGGGAGCAGAGTAAAAAAATCACAACTAAAATGACTTTTCGCATGATAAGTCGGTACGTTCCAGAGACATAACACTTTGTGAATCAATGATAATTACGAGCTATAACTGATATTAAAGTGATATCATTAAGATATCTTTATGGAGGGCGGCATATTTGCATATTCGCATACAACATGCAGCCAGCAGCAGTAGTAATTCCTGGGAATACAGCAATGCCAGCAAACGAAACACGATTCCGAGATAAACAAGGTAGTTTAACAGTTAATGGATTCTTAGGACTAATCTTGCATTTGATTTTGAGTATTGTAAACATCAGACTTCTATTCACGGGGCCTGGTGCGGCATTGTTACTCATTACCGGTCCATTATGGTTACTTATATGGAATTCTTATGTCATTGTCAACCCGAATGAAGCGGTAGTAACACAATTCTTTGGGAAGTACAAATCTACAATCAAGACCGAAGGTTTCCAATTCTTCCTCAACCCATTTTATGCTAAATTAGAATTTCAAAGGGTATTCGGACTGGGCCTTTCGGTTTACCCCAATCGTTGAATAGAAGCATACGAACGCTAAGTTCGATGAGTGAACTCACTCGCTGCCCGTGGTCAACCAATGACCCTCTCTACCTTGACTATCACGACAAGGAGTGGGGTACGCCCAATCGCGATGGACGGCGACTGTTCGAGAAGGTCATTCTCGAAGGTGCTCAAGCGGGATTATCTTGGATTCAGATCCTTCGGCGGCGTGAGAATTATCGCGCCGCCTTCGATGGATTCGATCCCGCCAAGGTCGCCGCCTATGACGACAACGACATCGAACGGCTCGTAATAGATGCAGGCATCATCCGCAACCGTGCCAAGATCAAGTCAGCCATCAACAATGCTCGCACCTTCGTCGAGCACTTCGGGACCGATGAGGATGCCTTCGCCGACTTCCTCTGGTCCTTCGTCAATGGGGAGCCGGTCGTTAATCACAGGGAGCGAATGGAGGACATCACCGTCACGACAGAGTCGAGCATTGAGATGAGCAAGGCCCTCAAGAAACTCGGCTTCACCTTCATCGGCCCCACCACCTGCTACGCGATGATGCAGTGTGCGGGCATGGTCGATGACCATCTCGTCACCTGCTTCCGACACACTCTAAATCGTTAATCGGAGAGGTATTGAAAGGGTAGTGACTGTACTGACCCACTGAAAACCCATTGTATTGCCATAAGAAATAAGAGGGTTTTCGGATAACCCCTGCAAACCTAATTAAGCCATTAAAAGCAATATTATGAAAAAGACAATCATCGCCCAGAAAAACATCTTGGTCATTGGGCTAGGACTTTGCTCTTCTTTGCTAATTGTCTTTCGAGCAAACCAGATAATTGCTGCAAGGATATTAATCGATAACCCAAGGAGAATTATCCCAATCGGAAGGAGTATAATCAGTCCCTCATATCCGCTAGGGGGGTCTAATTGGAAATTAATCAAAATACCTACAAAAAATATTAGCCCAATGACGATAATTACCGCTCCAATAATGTTAATCCATTTGACAGTATTATGGAATCGCTTTTTGGTATCGCTATCCCAAGAGAATTCCTCATCACAATGAGGGCAATTAAATAATCCAAAAGCGCCATCTTCCAATTCAATATCTTCGTCACAATGAGGACATTGAATTTCTACCATGATGAATCCAACAAGTGTTTCGGCATAAGGGTTGAGCCGGTTTTCGGTTCAAAATTCCTCTCTTTGTACAGGCGTTCATACGAAGGGTGCCCCCATGGATGTGGCATGAGTTTTCCATGCTGGAAATAACGTCAGACGATACGCTCGACTGTCTCTGGAGTCACACCTTCTTCTGGTGTCACACGGTAAACCATGACAGCCAGATTCTCGGGCGCATTTCTGAACTTGGAAACTATCATCGAGGTCTCGAATTCGGATCCGATTCCTCTCACTTTGAATTCCAACACCATATCGGCGATAGCAGCCATCTCCTGTTTGGTGGCCGCGTCTATAGAGTCTCTTGAAATCATCAACAATAACAAACCGCGATACATTTGCGTGTGGGCTTGCATCATTCTCAACATCGATATAACCCTAGCTTGATCATCCCTCTGAATGAAGAAATCAAGACTGTCGATAACCACACGGAAATACGGGCCCATAGACATAACTTCATTGGTCATCTCGGTGAGGAAATCCTGAGTATTATCCTCTACGAATCTGGTTTGGGCCAACCGTTGGATATCGGGTAACTTGAATCCTTCCAAACGGTAGCGACTCGCTAGCAATTCCTTTTCTAAAACCTTGGAATTATATTCCTCTCCGAGAGTTCTGACTTTGATATCCTGTGGCCAATCATATTTCGTGAAGATTCGAGATATCTCCGCTTTGCTCTCATTGGTAGAAACGTACATCGTATTCTCGGATTCCTCAGCTGGAGAGGTGAATTGCTTACCGAATAATTCTGCACCACTTCCCGTATCTGTGAAGCCTATCATCATGAAACCGCGTGGTATCCCCCCGCGCATTGCATCATCGAATTTTGGTACACCAAAACTACCAACCGTACCGAAAAACTCCTCGTCTTCCGGGTCAAAATTAACTTGTCGGCTCATGTTTCACACCTCAATGTATCACTACCTGCCCACGATCTATCAGATCAGTGCAATATAAATCAAGATTGGATAGAACAGATGGTGGAACTTGGTCGGGAATGTTGAGGATTACGGTGAGCACCTCACGTTGTCTGAAGGTATTGATGAAGGTGTGGAGATATTCTGCCAACATCTTTTCTTCATTGTAAATAGCCAGCGCATTCACCGAGTCTATGAAGACAAAGTTTCTCGGGTTGTCTGTGGTTCGCAAGCGATATAGGGACCTCAACAATATACTCTCAAGCATTATCGGGCTGTCAATAAAGGTGATATTATCATAAGGTACGTCGGTTCCACCCAATATCCCTGATGAAACAAGGTCAATGAAATGGATATTGGACACATCGATACCAATGGATTCAAAGGCTTGGATAATCTCTACCGCTCCTCTACTCGCAGAGATGTAGATCCCACCCATCTCAAACATCTGAATCAGAGGCACCATTGTACTTGCTGTTACCATGAATGCATTCGAATTACCACAACGCACTTGGATTGCAGAATTAAGACTAATCTCAGTTAATTGTTCAGCGATTCCATTATCTAATTCAAACATTTCAAGCACCCCATGAGCCAGCACGGTCATTCAAAGCGCCCCATTTTAACATCGGGGTCAGCATTACTCCCAAAGGAGTTAATTCGATGGCATATTTTGCCCTACTATGTTGAGTTCCGCGCATTTTTACAACTTGAAGATAACGCAATAGATGGCCCATTCTTTCAACATCACCCATCACGATAATTCCGTCTGCAATCGCTTCTTCGACACCAAAGGACGACCAATGGGCATTCTCTGTTGCCGAGGTAATTTCAGCGATGAGTAGAGTAGTGCACCCCAGTGTAGCTAGCTTCTTGCCGAGAGTGAATAGGAAATCCCTGATCAACTGTTCACTCTTGATCTTATAACAAAGGGTCGTAACCGAGTCGATTACTAAGCGAGTTACTCCGATGGTGTTGACGATATCTACGATGGCTTTAATCAGTGCGTAAACGTCTTGTAAATCGAAACTCGCCTTCTCGAGACCAAGCCAAGAGTACAGTACGTCCATATCGAAAACATTGATCAAACCTGAGTCTATCATCTTCATATCGAAGAAGGAATATTGTCTGATATTCTCAAGTAATTTCACACTTGGTTCAGTAGCAGTAAAATGGGCGCATGCCTCACCAGTAGTTGCCCCTCTGACCAGGAATTCCATGCCGAGTGTGGTTTTACCAGAACCGCAGGTTCCTGCTACCAATACCGTTGAACCATAAGGGATGCCACCGCGCAGGATTTCATCCATCCCATGGACTCCTGTGACACATCGGTCACGACTGTAGACGGTACTTGGCTGCATGGAACGAGAGGACTAAGCCGTGTGAGTTGATGAGTATTTGGGATGATAGAGGTCATAGACTCCAACAAACCCAATCCCTGCTGTTGCTCAAACACCATTATGTATTTCAGGCCTCACCGGGGGTTGCTGTATAAGATAAATCCCATACCCGTGTTGAATAATTCCACTGCAGGCTAGATCCACCAACAACACCAGTTGCTGGGGTCCACACACATTTGTAGACGAGGGTACCCTCCGAGTCGGTATCATATGCATAACTCATCTCAACCCGGCCATTTGAATCGGATAATCCATCGATTGTACCAATCCCTAAAAATCCTGAACTACCCATGTCGAACACAGTACTGGCATTACCTGCATCCTGTGCAGAAATACTTCCTGTAAGAATCGATAGCGAATTACCAGGAACTACACCTTCGGTGAATAGATAGTTGATAGTTCCAGTTGTGCCAAGCCTTAGTAAAGACCAACCGCGTAATGTGACGGCAAAACCCTCAGGATTTTTCAACTCGATCCACTCGGGATTACCACCATTGGGAGCAGGAAAAACCTCAGTCATCTGCAGATTTGGTGGAGCCATTCCTCCATCATGGACCTCTACACTGACTTGTACGGTTTCACCTGACGAGGTAAACGACCGGCTTGCAGTTGAACTGATGGTCGCACTATCTCTTGTGGTCCCACCTTCAAAGAGAATAAGTCCCTCGCGTTCAGAGACAGACGAATCGGTCACTCTGATAAACAAACGCATATTCAGACCGTTGTCTAAACCCAAACCCTGTATCATTGCACCTTCAGTGACATTTTTCAGTGCTGCAAGTCTCTGCACATCGAGCATTCCATCATTTATCAGACCTGGTTGAAGATTGCCTTTTGATAATTCAACCGTGCTGTGTAAATGCCATTCCGAAGTTGCGTTTGCGATATCTCGGTTCCCATCGAGTTCTGGGACGAACCAACCCTCATTTGCTGTCAATCGCTCCAAGGCCTCAGTAGCAGCTCTATCGACGAGATCAGTATGTGGATCATTTGAGCTGAGTGGCAGTTGAGCCAAAGATAAGAAAGCAGTGAGGATTATCAAGAAAAGAGCGAAGGCAGTGAGAAATTCAATTACCGCAACCAGTGCTTCTTCATCCTGCTGCGGATGTTGACGCAATGACGCGGCTTGCATAGGCTGATGCAAAGGCGGAACCGACATGAGACTATCGACGTTTACGCACCCACCGTGCGGGAATAGGGCCTCAAGGCACTTCACCACCGATTGGTATTTGAGCAGTGATGCCGAGGAAGTATCGATGTCGAGGGCGGATGCTGTCGCAAGGACTGGAAAGTCTCGCAGCGCCATCGCGATTTCGATGTTGATTCTACTATCTGCATTTGTCGGACTCTCCGCCTTGCCGACAGCGGCGGCACTCGTTACTGGAAACCTTGCCCTCAGCGAGGAGATATCGCCGATTGCCGACAGATACTATACCTCTTATGGTTCGGTAGAACTAGCGGTGAAAATCGAAAATATAGACACTGGAATAAGTCCAGCAAGAATATTAGAATGGTACGTTTGTGAAGGTGAGAAGACCTCATCTCAGTGTATGTCTAATTCCGAAGATAATGGACAGGATACCATTTCATCGATGGCGATTGGCGAGGTTCGAGAACATGTTTTCTCTGGTGACGGTTTCGTCAAATGGGGTGCAAATGGCATCCATACAGTCCTTTATAGGTTCTCTGAAGGAGATTCCCAAGGTGGGAACGATCTGCTGATTTACAAATTCAATCTCACTACACAATTCGTCGACTTCGATATCGACGTGCAAAATCCAATTAGTGACATTGCCCATTTGGCTCAATATGGTAATGATAGAGTATTGAATACCAATACCGATTACAACCTTACAATTACCTTTGATTTCAATTCATGCGGTACCTGTTCAATCGATGCGACTATCGGCTGGCAACTCTATTCACTAGATGGATTGACTTTGCTTTCACAGGCAAACCATACAATTGCAATGGCCAGTACCGTCGGCGTCGAGAAACAATTGAGTGATCAAATCCCCACTTTCAACTATAATTCCGAAGGCAGATACAGTCTGAAATTCGGATTGCTAAACTCAGCAGGTTCTACCGATATGGTCTCATCCAACGATATTGGTTCTGTAGATATCGTCATTGATGATACCATCGACCTAGTCGTAGATTCGATGTACCCGCAACACGATCCAACTTCAAGCGATTTTTATTATGGCAACCAAAGCCTTCAAGCAACATTTAGTAACGATGGAAATATCACCATCTATAATCCCGATATTGTATTCCGAATAGACTGGCTGAATGGAACTACCGCCGAAACACAAAACTGTGAACTCGCGATAATGTATCCAGGAGAATCATATACCTGCTTTTTTGACATCAATACTTACGGTGATGTTAATGTCCGAATGTCGATTCAAGAGATCTTTGATTTAGGCCAAGATGCAAAGTCCAGCGATAATATCATCTACCAGTCTTCTACCGTGATAGCTGGCGATATTTCACCGTATATAGTACAATCCAATCTCGATGGCCTCTATTTCAGCGGCAATGAAATCACCTTCGAAGCAATAACCTCTCCTTTGGCTGCTAAGCCGTTAACATTCCAATGGCGCCACAGCGCCTTGGCGATTCTTGGTAGCGGTCAAAACATCACTGCCAACGGCACTGTCTTTGGTAATATGGGAGACTTTACCATCACCCTCTACGCTACCGATGCCTTAGGAAATATCGAATCTGCATCGGCGGTGATTTCGATTCTAAACAGTACAGATATCGGTAATGAACCATACTTTAGCGGTACCGCTATCACAAGAACCCATGCCTATGCACAATCTTATTTCGATTATCCGATTCTTAACGGCAAATATGGTGCTGGTGGCAACCTCTCTGCTCTCAGATTGATGTCCTTTGATTTACTCCCCAGTGATGGAGAGAGCAATCTCGGCTTAGAATTCATCGATATGGAGGTTAATCTATCGGAGATTATCCCACAAAACGTCCCAGTCGATTCAGTCAAAGTGAGAATACTCGATGCCATGAATCAAACGACATGGCAAGAATTTGGTGAAGACGACTCATTTACATTGGTAGATAATGAAACCATGATGATTCATCTCACCGAGCCAGCAAATCTGCTTTTCGTCGGCATCTTACCTTCGCCGGAGGTAGACCCGGGTGATCTGAATATAACCCTATTACCAGCAGGTCAATTGCGCTTGGATTGGCAACCGACTGGAGATTTAGACAATCCTTACTTCGGACTATGGAATATATATCGCATCACCGGATCGGCTGCAGCCGGTTCTTATTTCCCTGAACCAAGTGGTACTACCAGTACTTTTACTTGGAACGGACTACTTGAAAACACCAAGGTTGCAACCGTGAGCCCAACTACTTCTTCATGGACCGACCCCAGCTTCTTAGAGGAGGGGATATGTGCATCGTACGCACTTATTCCAACGGATAGAACAGGGGTACTCGACATCACATCGGGAGTGGTATCCCAGAATGAGGAAGGGGATGCCGGTCTCACTTGTGGCGATGCGGTTGTGCCACAATCCCAAATCATGAATCTAAATGCAGTGACTACTTTTGACAATGCTACATCGTGCCACTTGATGTATAATGATTGGTATGCATGCTACCAAGTCACCCTGACTTGGACCTTCCCCGAAGATGATCACGATGGTAACATTTCATGGAACCTCTATCGTGTGGAAGCACAACCTGATGAGATTGATCTACGCTTCATTGAACCTGTGATAAGTGGAATTGACAATATTCCTGGAGATGTGGGCACATATATTGACAATGGCAGTGCATATAATGGAGTAAGGCCCTATCGCACTTATTATTACGTGTTAGCACCGATAGATGTAATCGGTAACGAGGGTACTGTAATCGATTATCCAGGGAATAATGTAGTCAGGGTTCACATCGATGACGAGCATTGGGACTTCAACTCGTGGCGTATACCGGAGCCAGAACCAGAGCCTGAGCCACCGATGGGTAGTCCTTGGCTAGGGGGGTTATATGAGCAGATGGATAATCAGGTATTCCTGATCGCTGGTATGACTATGCTGGGGATCATCGTCACTAACTTTATTGGAATTCCGCTATTACTATTGAAAAATAAGAAACTCAAGATGAAAATCAAGAGGAAAAAAGGTGTGGTCGATGATGGTGACCTCGAAGATGACTTGGCAGAATTCTTCAGCTAATCAATTCGAATTCCTTTCGCCGCTATGTTACGTACTGTTGAAAGCGCGACGAGAGGGATTTGAACCCTCGTGGGACAACCCATCGGATTAGCAATCCGACGCAATGGCCAGACTATGCGACCGTCGCAAGCAACATCGCCACCTGCGGCCTTGCGATAAATAAGACGGTTGAAAAACGTGTTCAATTCAGACCTAAGGGCCCAAGCCAAGACGGGGGTATTGCCACACAAAGCACCAAACCGATAAACATCCAACCTAGGTAATAGAGAGAGCGGAAAAACGATTTAGCAGCGCTAGGCATTCGCCCTTTATCGTCAAATGGTTCCTCATAATCGATTTGCCAAACCGAAAACGCATACCACATGGTCAGGCCACTGGCCACTAGCGACCATAAGAGCGGGAGGCCGGATTCAGGCCAGAAAAATGGCACCAACCCCAGTGTAAAGAGGGCGATACAGTAAATCTTGGATTCCAATAGCGTATGCTTTGGCCCTTTGACTTCGTTCATCATCGGGATTTTGGCCTTTGCATATTCCCCCGAGCGGTATAGAGCGAGGGCCCAGAAATGTGGTGGCGTCCACAGGAAGACCAGAAGGAAAAACATCCATGGAATCGGCGAGCCTAAATCAAAAGGATTCATTCCTGATAATTCCTCTGATGCGGCACTAGCCCAGCCAATCACTGGTGGGGTTGCCCCGGCAGCACCGCCGATGACGATGTTTTGTGGGGTTCTTCGTTTGAGCCAAATGCTGTAGATGAATACGTAGAATAGTACCGAAAACAAACTCCAGAACGCGGCTTTCCAATGAAGGGTCAAGAAGAGTGCAGAACCGGAAAGAGCGGTTATTACGCCAAATGCCAAGGCGGTAGAAGGTGAGATCCAACCCATTGGCAGTGGTCGTTTTGCGGTTCTGTTCATCAAAGGATCGATGTCGCGGTCATACCACATATTTATCGCGTTAGAACCACCAGCGGCCAAAGTGCCGCCGATCAAAGTGATAAACGAAGTCCAGATGGTGTCGAACCAGGTTCTCTCGCCAACGATTGAGCCATGTCTTACCAATAGATCGTGTGCGAGAATCGCACAGATTGCAGTTACCTGTAATAGTATTACTACCCTCAATTTGGAAATTTGAATCAGGCAAGATAACAATCCCGGGTTTTCCTGTTCACTCACTTTCCCCACCTCCTACGGGATAGGCTAGTTTGGCCAACATGTATGCGAAGGCTGCTGTTAGGAAACTCGAAACTCCTATCACCAAATGCAGAAGGGAAAGATATTCGGGGAAACTATCGATATCGGCAAGGACAATGTAAAGACCACCGACAAAGATATTGAGTAACCAAAAACCGGTAGCGAACTCCATACACTTGCAATAAATATCAGGCGCATTTGCTTCATTACTACTTTCTTTAAGGCGCATTGAACCCATTATCAGGACTACTCCAACCAAGGCCGCACCTATTCTGTGAACCATTTGCACCAAAACCCCAGGCCCGGTCATACTAGGCAAAATATCACCATTGCACTTTGGCCAGCCCTCGGGGAGTCCAACTGAGCAGCCCTGATTGTAATCACCACCAGCAGTGCTTGCCACCCATGCGCCCATAATCAGTAGAATGAGAATGGTGATGGCAATAAATCCCATGCGTTTTCCTTCATTGAGTAAGAAATTCTCATCTACTTTATGGAATAATCTTTCATCGCCTTCGTTTCTTCGCATCAATAACCACTGCCAAATCAGTGAACAGGTGAATGAAAGGGCAAGTACTAGATGTAATGCGACCGACCAATCTACATTATCTAAACTTACAGTTACCGCACCGACAACCGCTTGAATCAATAATAGTGCGCCAGATATCTGAGAGGTTAAGAAGACTTTTCCACCCCATTTCTCCTTGTTTTTTTGACAATAAAAGATGTTAGCAAGAATCGGAACTGCGATGATACCTACCAATAAACGATGAAACCACTCAACGAATATCTCAATGGTTGAATAGCGATAATCTGCCCCTCTTGAATCGATTTCATCTGGATTCTCCGCATACCATTGCCCTTGTTCGTCCTCTGAAACCATGAAGGTTACTTCACCAAAACAAGTTGGCCAATCGGGACAGGATTCACCGGCATCGAAAATGCGAATGGTACCACCGGTGGTGATGATGAGCAAGGCCATTATCGTCAGAATCATTGGCAGGGCAGAGGGGCGCCTCAAAAAACCGCTCGCCATGTTCTGCTCGTCATGAGGGCCCTCCTTTAACAAACCGCATCCGCTGCGACTGACATGCGAAGGTCGATGCTGGTTCTGGCACTATTAGTGCTGGCAGTGGTACCTAGCGCGACAGCCGTTAGCGAAGAAGAGCCTGGTGTATTGCTAGATGTGGTCATTATCGATCTCGATTGTCTGGCAACCAATAGCACCTGTAGCGGCTATCGCCCGGCCCATTTGGCTGAATACATGGGTGCGGATTGGTGTCAACCCTGTCAAATCGTCGAAAGCCAACTCGATGAGAGAACTGAAGATGACACCTTCATTCTTCGCCATCACCCCTCGTCAAGAGATGTGAGTTATCTCTCAGAATCATATTATCGCTTCTCAACGATTCTTGGCCTGTGGGGACTGCCTACCATGGTAATCGATGGCGAGGGTTTGCTGGCCGGTTCATCCCAGATTGCTGAATTGGAATTCGCATTGTCGAATCGAAGCGATACGAATTTTACAGGATTAACCGCGGTAGAATTGATAAATGGCACCTTGCACTGGGATACTACAACTTCTAACACCTTCATCGAGGTTTGGACAACAGCTGAAGTAAGCCATGGAGAGGAAGGTTATGCTCTTGCAAATATGGCGGTAAATCATACCTTTTCCTCTGACGCAGCCATCACCGTCGATACCGATGGTGATTTCTTGGTGATAATGCTGCAAATAGATGGTCCCGTCGAATTGGTTTCGGATTCAAATACTCTGGCAAATGCAGGGATTGAAGCGATTGAAGAGGGCACTGCGCTCGACACTTTTACTAAAGACCCTGTAATTCTCGTAATCGTTGTCAGTATTTTTCTACTACTCATCTCTCTGCCAGCTACGGTGATGTTGATTCGTGAAATCCGCAATAAACCGCAATCTGATGAGTCGGAATAGACTGCGTAGGTTCAAAAGCAGGGCCTGTTACGAGCGAACATCCCCCCCGGAGATATCGTCATGGTTGCACCAAAAAAACCCCACACTAGATTTGAACGTGCAAGAATCATTGGAGCCCGTGCTCTGCAGATTGGAATGGGCGCCCCACTCAACGCTTCTGAAGATGATCTCAGAGTTGCATTTATGGGAGAATTGGTGTCTCTGTATGGATTGGAAGAGGCAAATGTTAGATTTGTGCTCGACCCGCTAAAAATCGCACTATTTGAGTATGATAACCACTTGATTCCAATCGATACCGATCCGCACGAGTGATGTGTTAAGCGGCAAATCCGTAGAATTGCGGATTAGCGATATCATCCAGTAATTCCCTCTTTACGAGAATCGTTCGCACCGCCCAAAGGTCAGTAAAAATTCTGTATTTCAAGGTCATGTCGAGATAATCAACACCTGAAGTACCGCCGGTGCCCATGCGTCGACCAATCATCCTCTCGACCATACGTGCATGGTGACTTCTGAATAATAGCATTGCTTCCTCCAATTCAACGATGGTATCGAGCAAACGCCTTGGCCAAGCCAATAATGGTAATTCGCGATATGATTCAATGAATAATAGACCGACTCTTGCCGCATCTACCTTGCCATTAGGTCGCAAAAATTCCTCGGCGCCAGTTATTCCTGATTCGATGCGCGGCCTGATACTTTCCTCCTCGCCGTGACCGATAGCTACCATGTGGGCGATGACCTGCTCACCATGTGATTTCATTATCTCAAGATGGCGTTCAACATATGACTCCAAGACCTCAGCATCTTCTGAAATAGCATTAACCGGGGTACGAGACAACCATGTTCTCAAAGTTTCATTTAGTGAAGGCAAAGCATCGATGTTTTTGAGGTCAGCCATAACATCAGAAGAAATTGTTCCTTCAGCTAGCAATTTTTCAAAATGAATCATTGGATCCATGCCACCGATTCTCTGACTCGATTCAAGGCCAAGCAACATTTCGACCGCACGCATTTGCCATGATTCAAAACCGGATGAGGTTCCAAGGCGGTCTCTAAAAGAAAGGAAATCTTGGGGAGTTAAGGTTTCCATCACCTTCCATTGCTGCGACATCAAGTCAAAAAGTGCCACACAACGCTGAAGATGGTGGACTATTTTCGGGATATCCTCTTCGGGAACCAAGGCAACTGAAAGCATATTGTGAGCCTCTTTTAGTTCACGGATGACTATCTTGAACCATAGTTCAAACACCTGATGAACCACGATGAAATGCATTTCATCATTGCAGGGCAAGGGGTCGTGACCTTCAGGTCCGTTCTGAAGAGAAAGCAATTTGTCTATTTGCAAATAGTTTCCATAAGTCATGCGACTGCCCTCGTCATTTGTGCCCATAACCCGAGGCAGGAGGGGTGCAACTTGAAGTCTTGACGGCGTTTTGGCAGGGTTCAATGAAGTAGTGAAAAAGGGATGAAAGTTGGTTCTGGCAGCAATTGTCATTAACAAGACACAGAAGCCGTCGACATGGGCGTAGATGCCACAACCCTCGCAGATTGGTTGTCTACTTACGACTGTGAGTCTATCACAATTGGTGTTGTTGCATCCCATTCTTCGCTACAGATTTTACACGGTGCACGGATGGAAGGCTTCCGTACCCTCGGCATTGCAGTGGGGGAAAACCGTCGCCGTTTCTACAGTGCTTTCCCGGGTGCTGAACCCGATGAATGGCTGATGTTAGATAATTATCGCGAGATGCTAGATAATGCTGAATGGTTTAGAGAACGCAATGTCATCATCATTCCCCACGGCTCATTGGTCGAGTATCTCGGTGCCGAAAACTTCCGTAACCTCGAGGTTCCAACCTTTGGTAACCGTGGTATTCTCTATTGGGAGAGCAGTAGAGCCCGCCAACGTAAGTGGCTTGAAGCGGGCGGTTGCACACTTCCCAAGATTATCGACGACCCGCATGATATCGACGGTCCGGTAATCGTCAAATATGCTGGAGCAAAAGGAGGAGAGGGTTATTTTATCGCTAGGGATTATCGGGATTTTAGAAGAAATGTCAATCTTGAGGAAGAGTTTACAATTCAGGAATACGTTCTCGGCTGCCGCTATTACATGCACTTCTTTTTCGACCCAACCGCCAGTGATGGCTTCCAAGTACAAGGTCGTGGTAACTTGGCCGGTAAAAATCTCGGTCGTCTCGAATTATTGAGCATGGATCGTCGAGACGAATCCAATGTCGATGAATTCTACAAATTAGGGAGTTTGAGAGATCTCAGAGAGATGTCGCTTGAACCTTCTTTCGTGGTCACCGGTAACCAACCAGTGGTGATTAGGGAGAGTCTATTACCGCGAGCATTCGAAATGGCAGAAGGGACGGTGGCAGCATCATTTGACCTAGAAGAGAATGCCAGGGGAATGCTCGGGCCATTCTGCCTTGAGGCGATAGTCACCGATAAACTCGAATTCAAAATCTTTGAAATAAGCGCGAGAATTGTCGCTGGCTCGAATCCATTCATAGGTGGTTCACCATATAGTGACATCAATGAACCGTTTATGTCGACGGGAAGGCGCATCGCCCGTTGTATTAGAAAGGCCTTAGACCAAGGTGATATCCTCGAAATAATCAGTTGAGAAGCACTGAAGCTGGGTCATCGTCATCTTCATCTTCACCTTCAACTTCGTCTTCATCATCGTCTGATTGCAGGAGAACGTTTTCTTCAGCGGTGGGCTCTTCAT
>CAUYXQ010000011.1:0-14213 GCA_963577015.1 Candidatus Thalassarchaeaceae archaeon | reverse complement strand
CCTTGCTGTCGACGGCCTACCTGAAATTCAAGAATTCGAAGCCGATGAGAGTTGGGTCTGGGGCTGGGATGAATTCAGCATCAACGACGAAGATGTTGGCATGCAGCACGATATGGTAATCTCTTGGAGTTCTACTGACTTTGGCGGCAATGTCACCATCCACTTCACGGGTGTCGACAGCCTTGCTGATTCAGTTGCTGAGAGCGACACTGGTGGTCTTCCTGGATTCACCGCTTCGCTCGGATTGATGGCAATGCTCGGCGCTGCTCTGATTCTTGCTCGACGCAAGGACTGAGTAAAGTCGACAATGATGCAAAACGTGATGAGATGAGCCTTCGGGCTCATCTCATCTGCTTTGTCTAGACATGTTTTGAGCGTTTAGCAAATCACATACGTACATCTAGAGTAATGATGCAGACTGTGTCTGCAACTATTCCCATTCGATTGTGCCTGGTGGTTTGTGAGTAATATCGTAAACCACTCTATTCACTGCACCTTTGAGGGTATTGGTGATTCTAGTGGATATCTTTTCTAACACTTTGAAAGGGATCTCTGAGAATCTTGCACTCATTCCGTCCATACTGGCTACTGCTCTGACTACGATGGTCTCGCCATATGCGCGAACATCACCGTGAACACCAACCGAACGAACTGGTAGCAGGGCTGCGAAATACTGCCATGGCAATTCCATTACACCGGCTTTAGCAGCTGCTTCAAATTCCTCTTCAACAATAGCACAGGCTTCACGCACCACTGCTACTCTTTCGAGTGTAAGGTCACCTAGGGTTCTAAGGGCTAGCCCAGGCCCGGGGAAAGGTTGTCTCTCTGCGACAATGATGTCAAGTTCTCTCGCTAATATTCTCACCTCATCTTTGTAGAGGTCACGTAGAGGTTCAACTATTTCCAAGGTCATATCCTCGGGTAGACCACCGACGTTGTGATGGGATTTGATGGTATCACGAACACCGCCACCGGATTCTATCCAGTCAGGAGCAATAGTGCCTTGAATAAGATATTTAGCGCCACATTTTGCCTGCTCATCTTCAAAGATACGGATGAAGGTTTCACCGATGATTTTGCGCTTTTGCTCTGGCTCAGTCACTCCTTCTAAGGCTGCAAAATAACGGTCTGCAGCGTGAACGGTAATCAAGTCAATGCCTTGTTCGGCAAACATCTGCTCAATGAATTCGGTTTCATTCTTGCGCATCAAACCAGTGTCGACATAAACGCAGTGCAATAAATCACCAGCTGCACGTTTGGCGAGGATTGCCGCAACAGATGAGTCGACACCGCCAGAACAAGCGATGATGGCAATATCATCTATAGTGGATTTCAATTGCTCAACCGACTCATTAGCAAATTCAGCCGCATCGAACAATATTACTCACCGCCGTTGATCTCACGGTCCATTTGCTTTACCCGAGCGATTTGGTCGAGTTTATTTTGCGTGAGGGCAGCAGCTAGTTTTGCATTGGATAGCGCGAGGATCTGCACAGCCAAGTAACCTGCATTTTCACCACGGTCGACACCGACGGTCGCTGCTGGAACACCAGGTGGAAGTTGGGCGATCGATAGCAGGCTATCGAATGGAACCTTACCACCGCAAGGTACTCCGATTACCGGTTTGATAGTCATCGCTGCCACCGCTCCAGGAAGTGCTGCGGCAAGTCCGGCCATGGCGATGAAAACCGAAACGCCATCTGCGAGAGCACCTTCGACGATTTCCTCGACAAAAGCCGGTGAGCGGTGAGCACTTGCGACCCTGACTTGATGTTCCACTCCGAACTCCTGCAGGATTGCAGTACACTTCTGAGCGATGGGAAGGTCGGATTTGGAACCGAGCAGGATTACGACGTCCATATCAATTGGCCAGAGCCGCAGGTTATTCAAGGTGCCGAGGACATCATCTTCGCCAACGGCTCGATGACATAAGAAGTGGAATCCTCTGGTAAATACCAGCACCAATTGCCATTGGCGAGAAGATGGCCACCAGAAATGATCGAAATTTGCTCGTTGGAAACCTCCCGCCTAAAGGCCTTGACCCAAGCGGGAATTATCCACGCAGGTACATCGTGAAGATTCCACCGATTGCGTGGCCATTGTCGTTGGCGGTCGAGAAGAATCTTGATTGATTTGCGCTCATCACAGAGCAGTGCTCTGATTCGCGCCATATCTGTACTGGTAATCACATCTCCATCCAGAAGATATTGAATAATTCTGCGTGCTAGATCTATCTGACCAGTCCTCGCCGCAATACCTGCACCTCTGGCGTGAATAGAACCACGGTTTTCACCATCGTGAGCGATGATTGCTTCGATGATATAAGTGGTTTTCAAATCAAGGGGTTGCAGCCATTTCTCCATTACTCCACGCCACAAAAAGGGAGCGCACCAAATGTGTTCTTTATTCGGTTCAAATGTTTTAATGATAACGCCTCTAATGTCCAATGGTATCTCCATCATAGGACTATTTTAATTGTCTAGCCTAATGTTAACTTCGGTCAGGGGTAGGTGAAAGTGAAAGTTATTCTTCCTCGATGCTGAACTTGCTGGTCGCTTCAATCATAGTTCTACCACCAACTCTAATTCCGCGTACTTTGAGATTACCAAGTGTGAATAAAGGTCGTGCGGCCCATTTAATTGAGAATGTTTTAGCTCCAGTCAATTGAGGTAATGGTTTGGCCACATCCCAATCCATTCGATAAACTACGCCAGCAGAACGTGAAAGTAAAGCTGCATTGCGATAGTCCCAACTCCAAGTCAGCACCGCAAGAGCAATTGCAGCAACCGGGGGTGGTTGCATCAATATGATGAATGCAACAAAGGGCGAAGGTAACATATGTAACATGTCGAGTTTACCGGGTAGTGTCTGTGCACCGATGAATACTGCTATCATCGAAAATGCTAGGGCACTTGCCAATAACACCGAGGGTAGAATACCACCATTTCTAATCAACATCAGAATTGTGCCTCCTATGAGTGGCAATAAAGACCATGCCATCGGCAAGAGCATCTTTGGCCCGGGTGATTCTGGTTTGAATTCAATCCAATCCATCGAGATCACTGTTCTTCTTCAAAAGGATAAGTCAGGCAAAGATTTCGGGCAGCATAGACCTCGTCAACCCTTTTCACATCCGTGGTTTGCGGCGCTGCGTGCAGGACTTCAGCATCCTCTCCGAGCACTTCGACAAAGCGTATTGCAAATTCGTCGAGCACCTCTTTTGATTCGGTCTCGGTCGGCTCTATCATCATACACTCTTCGACAACCAATGGGAAATAAATTGTTGGCGCCATATATCCTCGGTCGAGTAAACCTTTGGCGATATCCATCGCTCCAATTCCTTTTTGCACTTTCATCGCGGCAAGAGATAGGGTGAATTCATGTTTTACCAGTTTGGCGGGAACACCATCAGTAAATGTGTGATCCATGCCCTTAGCAAGCGCCTCATCCATTATTCTGTGACGAAGATAATTTGCATTCATCACCGCATGGTCAGACATCGTCTTTAACTCACGGCCATAACGTCGATAATAAGCCCAACAACGAACAACGGCACCAGCATTACCATGCCACTGCTGAACCTTACCAATCGAGTTCTCGGGATGGAACCAATGATACCATATTTCCTCGTTTACCAAAGTCAACGAATCTGCAGCGAGAATAGGGCGCTTGCGAACCAAGGGCCCGGGTAAGAATGCAGCCAAATGCGACCTGACACCGATTGGGCCACAACCTGGACCTCCACCTCCATGTGGTTGACTGAAGGTCTTGTGCAGATTGTAGTGAACCGCATCAAAACCCATCAACCCGGGGTTTGTACGACCGAGAATAGCATTGAAATTAGCACCATCATAGTACATCTGTCCACCGGCGGCATGAACGATTTGTGCAGCTTCACATATATCCCCTTCAAAGATACCGAGGGTATTTGGATTGGTTATCATCATCACCGCGGTATCCTCACCTACCACAGCCCTTAGAACATCTAGATTGATTCGGCCGTCGGGATTTGAAGGGATCTCGATTACCTCATAGCCAGCCAATGCTGCACTCGCAGGATTTGTGCCGTGAGCCGAATCGGGGACAATGACCTTATCTCTCCCTTTTTGGCCAATCGTGCGGAAATATTCCTGAATACAACGGAGAGCGGTGAACTCACCTTGTGCCCCTGCCACCGGTTGGAGAGTAACCACATCCATCCCAGCACAGGTTGCTAGCATTTCCTGCATCTCATGAAATATTGCCATCAAACCCTGTAGATGATGTTCGGGTTGTAGGGGATGCATGTCGGCGATTCCCGGCATTTGGGCGATGACCTCATTGACTCTCGGGTTATGTTTCATCGTGCACGAACCCAACGGATAAAATCCAGTATCGATACCGAAATTTCGACGTGATAACCAAGTGTAATGACGTACCATTTCCGGCTCGGATAAACGCGGCCATCGCGGGGGCTTTTGACGAGCAAGTGCTTGTGGAACGAGGACTTGCTCGCCTGATATTATCGGCTCTGGTTGACGATAACCAGCACCTATAGCACCATGATGTTCGAAAAGATGACTCAAGCTTGCACCCCCGCAGTCTTGGTTGCCGACCACACGGCAAGATGTGCTGCCAGCAATTCTATTTCGGCTGCACTGGTTTGGTCAGTACAGGTGACCAGCAATCTATTCTTTCGATCAGGATACCAATTTGCAAGGTCAAAACCACCTATAATTCCCTTTGTGTCGAGGTATTCCAAACATTCAGACGTATGACCTGGCAATTCGACGATGAATTCATTATAATGGAAACTATCGATATGAGGTAAGGCAATTGTATCTATTTCAAGGAGTTTAGTTTTGGCTAATTGACACGCTGCCATATTTCTCAGAGCAAGATCACGGATTCCTTCGGGGCCTAGCAAAGCCATGTGCATTGCACCCATCAAGGCTATCAAGGTCTCATTTGTACAAAGATTAGAAGTGGCGCGGTGGCGGCGTATGTGCTGCTCTCTAGTCGAAAGAGTCAAACAAAATGCCTCATTGCCATCGACATCTATTGTCTTGCCAACAATTCGGCCCGGCATCTGTCGCAAATATTGCTGGCTACAGGAAAATATTCCATAAATCGGTCCACCGGCCGTCATAGGTGAACCTAGTGGCTGACCCTCACCAACGACGATGTCGGCACCATAATTCCCGGGCGCTTCGATTACCCCCAGACTAGTCGGTTGCACCCCGACGACAAATGCCGTATCAATTCCAATTATCGACTTGACATCGACTAGGTTTTGATCGAGAATACCCAACGGGTTTGGTTGCTCCACATAGACTCCACAACTTCCAGCCGCTTCGGCTATACTATCCATGTCGAGGCAACCATCGCTACGATGACGTAAATACCGCAGGGTAATCCCCGCACCTTGGGTATAATTGTGTATCACTGAAAGACGGTCTGGCGGGGTCAATTCCGAAACAAAAAGCGTATTCTTCTGGCTGGCTTTACGGTTGTGTACACGCACAGCACAGGTCATGGCCTCGGCAGCGGCGGTAGAGCCATCATAAACCGAAAGATTGGCAACCGGTAGACCAACCAATTCACAGATCAAAGTTTGAAATTCCCACATCGCTTGTAACATCCCTTGACTAACTTCGGGTTGATAGGGTGTATATCCGGTCAAGAATTCACCGCGATTGACCAACTGTAGAACACATGCAGGAACGAAATTTCGGTAAATACCAGCCCCGAGAAAACTGATTCTCTCACCGAGTGTAATATTCGACCCAAGAAATCGCTTGGCGTCGGCAAGAATCTCCTCCTCGGTTTGAGGCGCTGGTAAGTTCAATTCCTCGTTGATTCTTACAGCCTCAGGCACATCGCTGAATAATTCATCCAATGAGCTCATACCCATGGCGTTGAGCATCTCTAACTCTCGGCCAAGATTGGGAAGTTGATCGACCATTAAAGTCCCCCTCAGACCGCTGGTAACGCGGTGCTCCCATAATGTATGCGCCACAAGCAAGACCAACCAAGTAGTTGGGTAAGCAAAGCACTTGCTATCACAGGGAAACTTCACTGCCACATCGACCATGATTCGTCAGAGTTTTGATACCAACTATTACCATCGACGTCGCGGTACCAAACCATTCCATTGGCATCAGGGTCGAGATAATTGCCATTGGGCAATTCCTGCCATGAGGCCACGGTCTTTGGTTCACTTTCTGCTTCTATCTCATTTTGTTCGACAACTTTCTCTGTGCTCACCATAGCATCTGCTGTTGCCATTTCGGGAAGTTCTTCCACTACGAGAGGCTGGGTTAAATCGAGACTAGGCACATCTTCTCCTAGCGGCGGAGGTGGTCCTCGTAAGTGAGGAGGGGTTTTTGTCCCATCACCAGTAGGTTTTAGGATTCGGATGATGATTACAACCAGAATTATAACGACGATTATACCACCTATTCCAACCATCATTGTAGTCGAAACAAGAGAGCCATCACCAGATGAAACATCATCATTTGCACTACCTTTAGTATCGCCACTATTTTGCACTACTATCTTGCAGCCAGGGTTTTCTTCATTGACAATGTCCTCAGTATCCTCTAGGGGACAGTTGTCGACCAAAGTCGCATTCGCCACCCAAATCCCAGGCCATTCACTAGGACGGGTTTGGTTGATGCTTTCATCTGCCCAGTTATCGCCAAGGCCATCACCATCGCTATCGCGCCATTGTGTTGCATTGTTCTTGAACAGATCAGGCCCTAGATCATATGTATTCCAACGGTCTGCGTTCCAACTCGAAGAAGAATCGGAATAACCATCACCATCACTATCTTTGCAACCCAATCTATCGATGGTCGAAGTTCCCTCAGAATTAATGCAATAATCGGGATTATCACCATCTAGGTCATCTCCATAGCCATCACCATCGGTATCCGCACTCTGTGTCGCTTCAAATGGTAGAGCATCCGCTCCATCGAGAATCCCGAAAACCGAGGTGACATCGGCCCAGCCATCGCCATCACTATCCAAGCATCCGAGTAGATTCACTGTTGAATTACCAAATATGAAAGGACAATTATCAGCATTATTTCCATCGGGATTATCACCAAAGCCATCGCTATCGCCATCCGACCACTGACTCGGGTCTAACACGAATAGTATCGGCTCAAGAGTATCGGCCCAGCCATCATTATCCGAGTCTGGACATCCGCGCTTACCACCCTGGTTTGCACTACCTGCTGTCTTTGGACAATCGTCGGTAATATCTGGGAAGTTGTCACCATCATCATTCAAATCTTCATCCTCATCACGGCAGCCGTCATTGTCATTATCGGTAGTGGTATCTCGCACCCAGCCTACCACTCCTTGTGGACAACCATCGATATCATCGCTCATCCCATCGGCATCATCATCGGTATCCTCACCGATATCGCGACAACCATCACCATCCATATCGGTGGTGGTTTGATTAGATATCCAGTCGATGTCACCGGGAGAACACTCTCCTGATTCGTCGACATCAGCCATTCCATCACCATCATCATCACTGTCTTCATCACTATCTCGACAGCCATCGCCATCGGCATCGCTAATACCGTTTGAAGTCCAGTTGGCAACACCCATTCCACATTGATCGGTATTATCATCCACACCATCTGCATCATCGTCAAGATCACAAATATCACCAAGCGAATCCCCATCGTGATTCTCTTGATTGGTATTGGCCATCACCTGACAATTATCATCGATATCGAGGATGGTGTCGTCATCGTCATCATCATCTTCATCGATATCTTGACAGCCGTCACCATCAAGATCGGTTAGATTGCTCGAGGTCCAACTATAATTTCCCCTTGGGCAGTTATCGTCGATATCGAGAACACCATCGGCATCATCATCGGTATCCTCTTCATCATCATTGCAACCATCTTGGTCGAGGTCGAGAGTGGAATCGCTTTGATTCCAACCGATGAAACCCTGATTGCAATCATCGAGAACATCGTGTAAACCATCGTTATCATCATCGGTATCGCACGCATCTCCCCATGAGTCCGCATCGTAATTCAACTGGTTCAAATTAGCAGTGGTTATGCAATTATCAGAATAATCCGGCACGCTATCATCATCAGCATCATGAAAAAAGTGCCAAACGAATAGATCTCTACCAGTTGCGGTAAGATAGGTATTGTCGAGATTTAGAGTGCCACTAAAGTCACCTGCCGCTATAATAGAACCATCTGGCAAAGCCAATAGTCCACCGATATTGTCATTTTCACCACCACCATTACTCATGCCCCATTGCCAGGTACCACTAGCGCTGATTTGTGCGATGTAAAAATCATCGTAAAAGGTGGATTTATTGACTTGCACATAGCCTAGATTCAGGGTTTTCTCATGAGAACCACCTATTTGCACTTGTCCTTTGAGATTGACAGATAATGCGTTTAATGATTCTTCGCCATTGCTACCGCCCTCTTCAGCCCAGACTTCATAACCGTTGTTATCGATGTACATCACCAATAGATCCCAACCACCTTTTGCGTTGATTTTTTGAGCGCCGTTCTTCAAATAATCCCCTAGGAAATGGCCACCTACGACCACTCCTCCCGAGGGATGTAATACGATATTATTGAAGTAAACCCCACAATTTTGTCCAATGCCAGAACAAGAGGTAGAGGAAACTGATTTCAACCAAATCACGGTACCATAGGTATTGTACTTTACCACGACTCCAGCCCATGTCCCAGCAGGATAAGATGAATGATTTGAGCCATAATCCTCATCACCATTATTGTATCCTGCAGTATAAATCGAATCATCACTTTGATCTATTACCAATTGGAATGCAGTTGAGTAACCAAGTCCTCTTGAGGTCTTTACCCAATCAAAATCAGCTGCTGATGTGTTATAATAAGCGACAAAGTAGCGATAAACATCACGAAATTGTTGAGCTACAATCTCACCTGCGGCACCGAAATAGGACAGATTCTGGAAGTAGCCGGTCACTGCTAGATTGCCTTTTGAATCGACAGCAACATCCCAGCCGACATCGACGTGGATTCCGCCAAAAGATTCTGCCCAAGCCCACGTACCATTGGTATCTATTCGGCCAATCCAGCCGTCCCATCCATCTTGAGGATTAACAGTGATGGTACCAAAAGTCATCGTATCACGCATATAGCCAGTTGCATATATCTCGTCATCGGGTCCGATATCTATCCCTCGACAAGCATCGACATATTCGGCTGCTCCTACCACCGATGCCCAAGCCCAAGTGCCACCAGCGGTAATCTTGGCGATGATAATATCACCACCACCTTGGGTACTAATCGCAATGGTACCCAATTGAGTATCGTTTTCGACACGCCCGCAGATAATAATATCATCATTGGAATCTATCTGAATCTCGAAAATCGTATCATCACCCTGTGAACCACCATCTACGGTCCAATTGGTATTGGTGCCGCGGGAAAATCCTGCGGCTTGTAATGCCTGATTCTGTGCAGGGGTTAGTTCATCACTCCGCTGTTCGACTATTAATGAAAAGTCGCCGTTAGGGACTTGATTTTGCATACTTAACGCCAAGGGCGAAAGCAGCATCAACAGCAGAATTACTAACGCAGGTGTCCGGCGCATAGCCTGCCGTGACGATAATCCCAATTAAGACAACTCATTTGCCGTTCACACAAAAGGCGGCTGTAATACCACTGCTTTGACCTTCTTTTTCGCAGATGTAACGATGAAAACCTCGTCTCCAACACAAACCCCGGATAGATAGGCCATACCGATTCCCACGTTTGCCAGTGACGGTGATGGAGCACCCGAGGTCAGACGACCAATCATGTGCCCGTCTTGTGATAGCACAGACTTACCCGGTCGCGGTAAAGGCCCTCTTTCCACTTGCTTCAACCCCCACCAACGCGCATCGCTAGGCGAATGTGATTCCACTCTGTTTTTACCGATGAACTCGTGCTTGAGATCGAGGCCAAAGGGAACATTGGTCTCCCAACTATCACGGTGGAGGAAACCGTCATCCTCAAGTGAAGGGCATGCGAAATCCTGCCCTGAGAGCAAATATCCTTTTTCGAGCCTCAAGGTATCACGCGCACCTAAACCGACAGGGGTAGCCCCTGCTTTTACTAGAGAACGCCACAAACCCGAAGCCTGTGAATTGGCAATAAATATCTCATAGCCAGACTCACCAGTGTATCCCGTTCCTTGAATCCAGCCATCGACCTTCAGCGGGTTGTTTGAGATCTTGGACCAAGCAAATCGTCCAACATGGTTACCCTCACCCAAAACTTCGCAGCAGATTCTCTTTGCATCAGGCCCTTGTAAGGCGATAATGCTCATCTGAGGCGAAAGGTCCTCAACAGCGATACCCTCGATGAGATTTTGGTTAAACCACTGCCACATCACAGGTATCATGCTTGCGTTGGGAACTCCAATAATCTCTTGGTCTGAGACGATTGCGAAAATCATATCGTCGATGATAAATCCTTCTTGTGTGAGAAAATGGGTATAGCCGCAACGTCCGGAGGCAATTACGCTTACCCGTTGCGTGGAGATAGATTCTAGCCATTCTTTTACCCCGACACCACTAAAGCGGAAACTACCCATATGACTGACGTCGAATAATCCCGCACCGCTGCGGCAAGCGAGATGCTCTTCGCTGATACTAGAATACCAAATCGGCAACTCAAAGCCATGGAAATCAACTATATTGGCACCGAGTGCTACATGCTCGTCATAGAGTGCGGTACGTATTGGAATCGCATCTGCCATGAATGGGGCCAGCGGTGCTGGGCTCTAAATCTCACTCATTGTTACTAGGAACATCTTCAGAAGAATCATCCTTAGTGAATATAGCCTTTTGTTGTTACAATTGAGAGCAGAACAATTTTGAGTTATTATGCCGAAGGTATGCCTCTTTTGACATCTTCACCGTGAGCAATAACCTCGGTTACCAGACCCTCAAGTGATTCTTTGGTTACGCCTGGATTGGCGATTACAGGACGTAAGATTACATCGCCGCCAATATTTGAACGGCTAATCATATAATTTCCACTTTGCATTAGCCGTTCTCGGATTTCCGTATTTAGTTCCGAAGCATCTCCATCTTCAGATTTGAATCGAAAACAGACATTGGTCCATTGCCGTGAAGACATCAACTCGAGCTGAGGGCTGTCGACAACAAGTGATTGCAAATGATCTGCTAATTCCATATAGCCATCAACCATCTTAGCCCAGCCCGAATCACCGCGCTCTCGCCAAGCAAAGAAGAGTTTCAAGGCATCATTTCTGCGCCCACATTGTAGTGATAATCGACCGAGGTCATCAGACTCAGTATCCTCATGAAATAGATAATGAGCAGAATCGCCATGGCTACAAACCCTGCGTAAATGCTTGGGTTCCTTGATTAAGAAAGCCGAGCAGATCAATGGAACCCCCATTAATTTATGCGCGTCCCAACACACTGAATCCGCCCATTCAACTCCTGCCATCAAACTCGCATGCTCAGTGCTGAAAAGGCAACTTCCACCCCAGGCTGCATCGACATGAAGCCAGATATCCTTTCGATGACATATTTCAGATATTTCCACAAGGGGGTCAAAAGCCCCTCGCACGGTGGTACCTGATGTAGCGATTACACAGACGGGCTTCTGTCCTTCATTGATTGACCTCTCAATCTCCTCCGCTAATTTATCTGGCCTCATTCTTCCCGCATCATCACAACCAACCTTGATCACATTATCGAGGCCAATGCCGAGAACATTTGCCGACATCTCGACCGAATAATGGCTCTCTGCCGATACAAAAACCGCTAATTTACTGCCATCGATTCCGCGCCTTTGGCTCAATGGCTCGGCCCGACTACGAGCACATAGCATCCCTAACATGTTGCCGTTAGAACCGCCAGTGGTCAAGGTTCCACCACCATTGCTAAAACCTACCATTTCACACATTCTTACGATAATCGTGCGTTCGATTAAACTTGCAAGTGGCGCAAGTTCAAAGGTATACATCGAAGTATTGGTCAGGGTGGCGATTATTTCCCCGGCTAATGCCGCTATATTGAGGCCACCCCAAAGTGGATTCATGAAATTGGGATGATTGGTTCTGACACAATTCGCCAAGTAGTTATCAATATCAAGGAGGACACTAGGAAGGTCGGTTCCTTCTAAAGGTAATTTGAGATCGTTGGTTCTCGCTAAAGATTTTGAATCACGAGATGAGGAGAGATTACCATCTTCAGCAAGATAATATTTGACTTTCGTTAGAACTTCGTCGAGGAATGTGTCATAACGCATCATGCCGCCTAATATGACACTCACTGAAAGAGGCTTATAATACACCTCCAAAAAGTGAATATTATTATTGTCTAATATCGGCGATTATTAGTTGCAATGGCTCATTGATGCGTATTGCATTTATTTTCAGCAATATTGAATAACCCCTAGCCTTAGGGCGGAACATGCTAGGGGATAATGGTTCGAAATGGCTTGAAAGACTGCATATGCAATTAGCAAGAGAATTACGTGCTGCCGAGTGGTCCCAAGCGGAAATCGCGGCGATGTTAGGTACGACGCAATCAACTATTTCACGACAATTCAACCGTGAAATGCCTGAACTTGCTGGAACTTCTGATGAGATGATGGTAGATGGTTGGGCTAATGAATTAGCCATGGCATTACGGCAATATGGCCCCAGCGTTAAATTGAACAAGCAACGATTTGTAATGGAAATCGCCTTTGGTCCTGGTCAAATTCTCAAATTTGACAAGTCTCTAACTGGCATGGATCTCGAAAGCGATCAAGAAGAACGTTCTTTGCTCAAGAGATTGGAATGGGCAACCAGTAGAATAGACGCTGCCCGTATGAGAGATTGGATTCCAGCTGTTGGTATGAATATCGCTTCGTGCCTCAACGGTGCCAATGATAGTACTAGCGTCGCTTCATATCCAGGACGCATATCACTGGTAAATGGACGCCTCCGGCACCATGAGACCCCTACCTTTGGTTGCTCTACACATCTTGCGGGCATATTGATAAGAGCACGCGAAGCTGATTCTAGCAAGATGGCAATTCTCAATATTGCTGCACCAACCAACAAAGGAGGAGTTGATTCACACGTCCTTGATTCTACGATTGAAGAAATGGGGTGGGAAATGATGCAAGCCCCAAAAGGCGCTTTGGTAGTCGACGGAGAAACAAGGGTTGACTGTATTCTCGACCAAGGTGCTTTTGGCTGGGAACCAAGTATCTACATCCTCGCCCATAACCCTCTTGAATTGGTTGACAGAACCCATCGCTTCATCAGCACTATGGAAGATAACGCATGAGATTAAATATCGTATTAATCGCTTTTTTTACATTATTAGCGCCGATTAGTGGTTGCCTCACAGAAATAATTGACAATAACGGAACCAAAATAGATGATGGAGGGGTTGAACCACCTGCTGAGAAAGTGCTAACCATAGTAACCTACGATATCTATGGCCTGACCTCTGCGCGTATCTCAGACTTTACCAGCCAGACTGGAATCGAGGTTGAAATGATAAAACTAGGTGATGCCGGTGCTGTGCTCAATCATCTATTACAGACCAAAGAAGCACCCCAAGCAGACCTCGCTTTGGGACTGGACAATACCTATTTGCAACAGGCGATTGACCACAAGGTGATTCAAGCCCATAACGCGAATGTATCCAATGTGATGGACTCGGCATGGGCTCCCTATAATGGGACGATGGCAGTGCCTTTTGACCAAGGTGCAATCTGTCTGAACTATGATGAGAATTCGATTAACACCAGTCAAGGAAGAGATGTGCCAACCTCATTGTGGAATCTAAGTGAAGAAGCATGGAAAGGAAGAGTGGCCATCCCTAGTCCTGTCACCAGCAGCCCGGGCCGTGCATTCATGATTGCAACCACTGATTATTTTGCTAATGATGAAGATCATACCACAAACTGGACCGATTGGTGGAGTGCAATGGTGGATAATGATGTAATCATAACCAGTGGCTGGACCGAAGCTTACGAAACCCACTATAGCGGAGGGTATGGGGTATGGAATGATGACCATATAGGCGATGCTAATTTCGTAGTCTCCTATTGTCATTCACCCGGAGTAGAAGCCTATTGGGGCGATAATTACACGATTTCAACCTCATTGATTTTGGACAGAGCATCCTTCCATCAGGTCGAATATGCGACGATTGTCAATGGTACAAG
>CAUYXQ010000010.1:0-14770 GCA_963577015.1 Candidatus Thalassarchaeaceae archaeon | reverse complement strand
ATGTTTCGTGCACCCGCCCAGTGACGGGCATCCTCGACCGAAAGTGCAGCATCTCCATCAGGTTGCAGCATCTCAGCGCCGATAACAACAGGGATCATTTTAGCTAAGCGTGCTAATCCAACCGCTAATTCGGTATGGCCTTGGCGTGAATTCAGTCCACCCTTTGCTTCACGACAAACCGGAATGTGACCTGGGGTGCGAAACTCTCGGCCTAAAGCCGCCAGCGATTGCTCTGTTGTGGCTGAAGACAATTCTGCATAGAGTTCGGCGAAACGACGGGTGGTCAAGGCTCGGTCACGGTCGGTAATTCCGGTGAAGGTTTCACGGTGATTTATTGAGAGGGTAAAAGCTGAACGAGAATCATATTGAAGATCGTTGGTTTGTAGTACGGATAAAACAGGATGGTCTCTGACCAGTAGTTGATTCATGTAGATATCCTGCAAGAAAGGCAAGTCGAATTTTTCACCGACCTCGTGACCGATTGCGAGGAAGAGTAAACCGCCGCAATCCTGACGAAGTTGTCGCATCGTCGCAGGGATTACGGCTTGCGCAGGGAAAAGTAAGTCAGTTTCGCCTTCTCTATTCTCGGCATCGAAGAGACAAACCGGAGCGCCGCGCACAAAAGCGGCAACAGCGGCGCTCACATGACTCTCCATGACTCGGCCTGAGGGTCATATTTGAAGAAGCAATCCCTTCCGAATCCCATATTGAAATTAACATTTGACGGAAAGCAATTAACTTGGGTCACCACTTGGCCTGCACCTGTCGGGGTGGGATGAGTGTCTGTAAAGATTGGTCCGGCGGGTGTTCCGCTATCATGTAAAGGTAGAACTATTGTCGAAGGAATGGACGATATAATCTCCTTAGGTCTTGAAACGATGGAGGTGCAAACCGTGCGCATGGTCGCACCAAATCACTTCGAACAATACTGGCAAGCCGGTGTGCTCGCCAATAAGACCGATTTTGAAATGAACCTTCACGGGCCCTATTATTCCGAACTTCTCGGAAACCGCATCGAGAGAAACCGCAGCCTCACCAAAATCGAAGCGGCAATGCAAGCGGCCAAGACCATCAATGCTCGTCATCTGACCCTTCACGTTGGTCATTATGGAGAGATGAGTGGAGGCGCTGAGGCCAATGGAAGAGCTGCAACCGTATTCTCGGGAATAGTCGACCGCATCCATGAGATTTGGAATGATGATAATGATGAATACCCGGTATTCCCTTGGCTCAAAGAGGGGACTCCGTCAAAGATTGGCGTCGAAACCAGTGGCCGGCAGGAGTTGTGGGGTACACTTGAGGAAGTTCTCGAAGTTGTAAATCACGTCGAGGGCACAATTCCAGTGCTCAACCTTGCCCATATCCACGCCCGTGGTCATGGCCGTCTGCGCACATCTGAAGATTATGGCGAATTATTCGACCAAGTCAGAGAAACCATCGGCACCAAGACCTTCTATTGCCACTTTTCCGGAGTAGAACATCGCGGAGGAAATGCATCTCACTATACTCAAATCAAGAAGAGCGACCTCAATTTCGAGCCGCTCGCCGAATTTATTGTCGAAGATGGCGGCTGGCTCGATATCACCTTGATCTCTGATTCACCATTACTTGAGCACGATGCCATGTTCATGCTCCAGCAAATAGAGCGAAGCAAGCACCGCCAACTCGAACAAAAGGCCCGAGAAGATCGCAGACGCATTCTTGCTGCGCAACAGAACATCTCTCCTGAGGAACTGGCTGAGCGCGAAAAAGCCGAAAGTGAAAAGCGAATAATCGCCGAGAAAAAGGCAGCAGAAGATATGAAAGCAGAGGCGAAAAGGGCGGTAAAAGAGGCTGAGGATGCCATAAAAGCTGCGGCTGAGGAAAAGAAAAACGCTAAGAAGACTACTAAGAAAACGACTAAGGCTGATGATAAAGTCGAGAATAACGATGACCTCTTTACCAGTGACGTGGATGAAGACCTCTTCTGAACAACAGAAATGGATTGGGTGAGGATGTCGAATATCCTCTATTCTTTCCGGCGCTGTCCCTATGCGATACGGGCGCGAATGGCCATTGCACTTTCAACAAATAAATGCCTAATTCGCGAAGTTGATCTACGTGATAGACCTGTGCATCTGCTGGAGGTTTCTCCAAAGGGAACCGTGCCGGTATTACTGCTTGCTGATGGAGAAATCCTCGAAGAGAGTCTCGACATCATGGCATGGGCTTTGGCCGGCATCTTGTCACCAAGTGATGATGACCTTGACTTGATCGTTCGAAATGACGAGGAGTTCAAGGCAAATCTCGACCGCTACAAATATCCTAATCGTTTCGATGAAGACTATGATGGCAAGGTTTATCGTGATGCTGCAGTGTCTTTTCTCGACACCTTAGAGCAAAGATTGATGATTTACCAAAACCTCTCAGGTGATGTGGTTGGATTTTGTGATATCGCCATTCTCCCCTTCGTCCGCCAATTCGCCAATATCGACCGTGAATGGTTTGACTCATTGCGATTGCCTCGATTGCACGAGTGGTTGGAGAACCACTTGCAATCGCAATTATTCCACTCTGTGATGCCAAAACTGAAACGATGGTTCGACGGGGATTCGCCAATTATTTTCCCTTTCGAAACCCTATAATCTTGTTCAGGTCAAGCGAATCGCCTAAATGCACTGGGCAACGCCAACGACTCATGGCCCATATAGCGGTGCTCGGTCTTGGCAATTGGGGAAGTGCGATAGCAAGCCTATGGCTTGCCGATGGCCATCAGGTCAAAGGCTGGACCATCGAGCAAGAGGTTTACGAATCCATTACCATGGAAGGAGTGAATAAAAAATATCTCCCAGACCATTCATTACAAGGTCTCGATGTGACTATGCGTTTGAATGAGGCTCTCGACGGTGTGGAAATCGTGGTCTTTGCCTTACCCTCTGCAGTAATTCTCGATGTAGTGGAAGATTCTCTCGAATTCATCAGGCCTGGCCATGTTCTTCTCGACCTTGCCAAAGGTCTCGCACCCGGGCAGAAATTGATTTCAGAAGCTATAGAATCTATGCTTAGAGATAAGAATATGAGCAATCCTCTCGCCTTATTGACAGGACCTACTATCGCTCCTGAAGCCGCTGCTGGAGTTATTACCACGGCTTTAATTGCCAGTGAAGATACTAGTGTAGCCGCTCGATTAGCCACCAACCTTAGCACTCCAACTTTCATTCTACACGCAGCAAGTGATCCGGTCGGCGCTGAATTATGGGGCGCCTTCAAGAATGTCGTAGCCCTTGCTTGCGGCTTGGTTGACGGGCTCAAGCATACTGGAACCGTCGGCGGTGACAATCTCAAGGCTGCGATTTTCAGTGCTGGTTTTAGAGAAGGCTGCTTATTGTTACCGCAATTGGGTGCAAGGGCTGAAGTTGCATTCGGACCTGCTGGCTTAGGTGATCTCTATGTTACCGCCACCAGTCCCCATGGTCGTAATCGTCGAATGGGTGAAATGTTGGGACGGGGATTAACCCTCGAACAAGCACTGGAGGAGATGATAATGGTCGCTGAAGGGGTTAGAGCGGCGCGGATGTTCCGTGACCGGGCAGAGGACATGAATATCGAAATACCCTTTGTAAAAGCGCTAAATACCCTGCTAGATGATTATATCGACGCCGAGGAATGCTGTCGGCGAATGGTCGCACTCTCTTGATGGTCAAGTTCTTCATCTCGCCCACGCTGGCTAGTCCATGCAGCCACCCAAGGGTTCGCAAAGCACTTCCACCGACCTCTCTGATCTAGAAGCTCGGCTATTTGAGTGGATTCGCCAATCTGATTTTGAAACCGTAGCCTGGTCAACTGCTAAGGCAGCCAAGGCATTCAAAGTCAAGCAAGATGACATCTACGAAGCAGTTGCTGCCCTGACCAAAAAATTACCAAAACAAATCCAAGTCTATTACAAAGACGGTAATCTACACATCGCTGCCGAGTGACATGGAAGACATATTGCTTCTCGACGGCCTATGTGGCCTATGCCGACGAAGCGGTAAATTTCTTGCCAAACGTATGGTAAAGCCACTAACTATCGGTGAACTGAATAGCGAAGTAGGGAAGAAAATTATCGCTGATTCTTCGATTAGTGCTGATTCACTGATTCTGATACGCGCAGGAAAACCATACATTAGGTCGGCTGCAGCGATTCGTACCCTGCTTTATATGCGGTGGAATTGGCGCTGGTTATTTCCTTTCGCTTGGTTGATCCCTCTACCATTGCGCGACCTCTGCTATTGGCTGGTGGCCAAATCCCGTCACTCACTTTCATCGGAATGATACGGAAAAGAGATTCATAGTGTCTATAAATCGTCACCTTGCGATGCTATCCAATCGTTTACCACCGCTTCTTCCCATATGTCATCGATTGAAAGGTTAAGCCGCACAATCGAGAGAAGTGTCAATTCTCCGCCAGCGCTGGGAAAGGCAACTACTAGGACTTCACCGATGGGAAAGGTGAAACCATTGAGAATGATTTGCTCACGCAATACAGCATATTCCTCACCAGAATATCTATGTTTATCCTCGCTGTTTATCTCTTTTAGATAAAATGTGTCGGGATCGATTTTTATCTGTTGTAATGACTGACTTAGGCGGGCATCATCCAAATCAAACATCAAGCCGATGGCCAAGGTCGACTCGCCCATTTGCATGGTGGAAAAGGTGTGAGGTGTGCGCACTATTAGTACACTTATCACCATCTCCTCATGGAGCCAAGTATATTGTTCGCTGGCTGGCCAAAACATTGCACCTGGGTTTTCCTCGCTGATCAACAACCATTCCTCGGGAGCCGTTGGGGGTGAGAGAGGGAGCGATGATGATAACAATAATGCCGCCAGCAGAGTCGAGATTAGCACCGCTCTTCTTCGCCGATGAAGGGTCCATTGTTGGCGAGCGGCTGGACTAACAACCGACAATAGCAATCCAAGCGGAACGAGGGCGATTAATCCCCACGGAATCACCCATAATAAAACGATGAAAATCGGCAATATCAGCGCTGCCGACATGTCCAATTCCTCTTTGTGCCAATATAAGCCTAAGGCGACGATGCCGAGTAAGGCCGCACTGATGGTCAAGCCTGTTAGCACGACACCTCCTGACTCACAAGGGGGATAATACCAGCGCAGAATAGCCATAGTATGCGGTAGTTTGTCAAACTCTAACCCTGTCGTCGACCTGATGTCAAAGGCGATGCGGTTGTATGCGGTCGGCTTTAGACATCGAATCAACACCCCGCGAAAAACCAATCCCTGGGCGAAATCCTATGGACAGGGCATTCACGACATCGACCTAGTTATTCCTAAAGCCTCTATCATGGGAGTGATAGGCCCAAATGGTGCAGGAAAGACAACCTTGCTACGAATAATCACCGGATTGTACAAACAGCAAACCGGAACCATCGACCTCAGCCTTGCCGAGCGTAGGGAAAAAACAGGCTTTATGCCTGAGCAGGTTCGTTGGGAAGGCAGGGCGAGCGTCGCACAAGCTCTGAAGGAAATCCAACTCATGAACGGACTCGAATCCTCGCCTGAAAAGTTACTTCAAGTCGTTGGACTCGCCAAGCGAGCTGATACACCACTCGACGAATTATCACAGGGTATGCGCCAGAGATTATCCCTAGCCTGTGCCTTGATTAGTGACCCAGAGATTCTAGTTCTCGATGAACCGATGAATGGCCTAGACCCCCTGGCACAACGGGCTTTTGCTGAATTATTGCGCAAATTAGCGGCAAAAGGCGTGGCGATAATCATTTCCTCGCATCAAGTTGCGGGAATGATCGATTTGGTCGACTCCATCGCTTTACTTCATCGTGGACAACTACTTATTCAGGGCGAGGTCGATGTCGTAGCAAAAAGTTTGGACGTCGGTCAAAAAATTGCCATCAGTGGCAGTGGAATCCCGCCGGAAGGAATGGAAAAGGATGGCGAGGGGTGGAAGGGTGTTTTGCAAGGGAAACCAGATGAAATAATCACCCGATTTCAAAGCCAAGGACTCGAATTCATTTCACCACAACCGATTGACTTGGTGGAAATGATTACCGCTGCGACCGGATTATCGATTGAGGGTGCCGGATTGGAAATCTCATCGAGCGATATGGTTCCTTTGAAGAAATGGGGTGAGGAGGAATGAGGACCACAATATTGCTAGCAAACCACTGCTTTAGAGCGCGGTTGAAGGCAAATAGAATGAAAGTGCTCTGGCCGTTATTGATACTGTTTATCATCGGCGCTGCTTGGGGGCTTTCTGACAGTAATGCTAGCCTTCCGGGGGGTATTCAAGTGGATTCTGCTTATGCCGTACTCTATGTTTCCAGCGCCTTTATCCTACTTTCTGCAACTCTTGGGGCGGTTTTTATTTCCTTTGATGGCATCAGTCGTGACCGTATCAGTGGGGTTTTAGAGATTAAACTATCTCAGCCAATCTCTCGTAATTCTCTCGGTGGTTCACTCATCTTGGGGCATTGGGCGGCGATTGCTCTACCGACCTGCTTGCTCTCCATTATCGCGATAGTAATCATCGGAGAAAGAATGGGAGATTATCCCAGTATCGGCGAGGTTGCACTCTATATCGGGGCAACGATGTTGGTTCTTCTATGGTATACTCTAATCCAATTAATCGCCTCATCATGGGCCGATGACATGGGTTCTTCAATCGCCCTCGGTATGGGTTCATGGATGCTTTTCACCTTGCTCTGGTTATTGTTGACAACGGTTGTTGCTGGACTTTTGGGGATTGCCGTAGATCAGACTAGCGACCCTGAATGGCTGCAGACTCAGGCGTTGATGGACCTGCTTTCACCAAATGGACTCTATCACCTATTGCTTGAAATCCCCTTGAATGAAATCGATCGAGGGGTAGATACACTCGTAGTGGTATTTTTCGCAATATTATGGACTGCTCTGCCAACATGGCTACTGGTAAGGAGATTGCAAGACCTGACACCTTGAGGGCAAGGCCCTTATGACCCCCAGTCCCAGCCCCTAACATGCGCAACATGGTTATGACCACCCTTCTAACCCTGCTATTGCTCGTTTCTCCGATGGCTTTGAGCATTACTAGTGCAGACACCTCCGCAAGGGAGGAAGACGAAGATGTCGATTGTAGTGGTTTGACTTTTGAGGATTTATTCGCTTATAATTACGCAACTTTTGCAATTGATATTTTGCCTGACTGGGCAACTTCTGAGATAAATGCTAACTCTTGGGTCAATGAGAGTAATGCAGCAATTGTCCGTAATAATCTCGATGGCTTATTCGAGGGTTTCGAAGCAAATGGAGGTAATAATGACTGGTTATCTACCGATGAGCGAGAAGCTGTCAGAGCGATTGGCCCAAAATGCATTGAGGATATGGATACTAGAATCGGCCTCAAGGAAGGAGTTC
The DNA here is from genome assembly GCA_963577015.1 of Candidatus Thalassarchaeaceae archaeon. Classification (GTDB taxonomy): domain Archaea; phylum Thermoplasmatota; class Poseidoniia; order Poseidoniales; family Poseidoniaceae; genus MGIIa-K2. The sequence goes on along the minus strand of CAUYXQ010000010.1, from coordinate 7,373 downwards.
CTCATCGCGGTGATGCCGATTGGAATGATTTTGAATTCGTCGAGGAAGGTATTGCGCTCGCTGAAGGGAATTTAGTTCCAGAAGGCCATGTCGATGAGAGGGATTGCAGTTCAAGATACCTTGGTGCTTCTGCCAATTGTAGAGAAGTTCCAGTATCTGCCACGGATAATCTTGAAATCGCAATGGAAGTAAAAGATGGGGAAACCAATAACGCTCGATTTAACCAATTGCCAAATAAGGGTCAGTCAAACTTCACCTTGGCCTATAATGCTTCAAATGTTAGCGCTGCACGACTGATATTTACCTTCCCGGCAGTCCAAGGATTACGAATTGCCGAATCGGAATTCAGAGATAATGGTGTTGTAACTACCGATATTGGCTCGATTGAGGAAAACTACCTCGCTGATGGCCGTTTACAAGTTATTATCGATACCGATTTCGACCGCTCTCAATGGTCCTCGATTGAAAGGCTTATCTTCGTCGATTTAACCACCGATTCCCCGGTAAATAATGACGTGCCCATCTGGTCTGCTACCGCCCCTGCTGACAATACTATCATTCCCATGTTCACAGATAAGGGCCAATATGCAATTCTCGACAATGATGTGGTCGTTACTTGGGCTACTGATGAAAATGGATGGTCGTTCAACTGTTCTTTTGATGAGGAGGGGTGGAGCGTTACAAGAGATTCTTCTGGAGCAATGCTAGTAAACCCGGGCAGTTCGGAAAGTGGAACCGCTTCTTGCACGGTTATCGACCCACTTGGAGCTGAATCCGAAGAAGCGAAAACCCTGAGGTTTGGCATGCCTGCTACCTTTTCAGGTTCAAGTGGCACTTATTCAGATAGTGTTAAAATAACGGTAAATCCAACTTTATTGGTGCAGAATATTGCAGTTGACATCTCTGCTATACAGGGTAGCGCTACCGGGCCAACTTCCGGCCTCTCATTGAGTTCTAATGCTGCCTCTGCCGATATGAGCCTATCAGGATTACTCCCCGGAGAATTCAAATTATCATTCACCGCCAGTGCAAATGGCATGCTCGACTGGAATGGTGAAATCGACCTTAACATGGATAAACTTGGCCAAGCTCCTGCCCTTACTCTCAATACCAATATCGATGGTAGTTCCATCACTTGGGTGGATGGTGGATACTCATTCCTTCTATCCGGAACCTATCTCGACCCTGATGGGGAGGATGTCACCTTGCGTGCAACTATCTGTGACCAGGAAACAAATAACATCATCACTTTGGGTCAGGCATGGGATACAGAGATTTCAATCGCTACTTGTAGCGGAACAGATCCCCCGTGGATAGTGAATGTCACTGCGACAGATGCGAGCGGTATGACGATGTCCTTCGATGTTGAAGTCATCCCTACTCTCGATAATACAGAGACCGCTATAGTAATGGAATCTGTTACAGATGAAGGGTTGCTTCCTTCGCTGGGCATGCTTGCGACAATCGTAGCATCGCTTTGTGTAGCACTTCTAAAGAAAAGAACTTGAGTTATAGATAAAAGGGTGGTTTTGTGTTTAAAGGTAAAGTAAGTAAGCGGAGCCATGATGATGGACTCCTAGTAGAATTCACTGGATCATGTCCGGCCTTAGGCACGGTCATGGTCGACAATCGAGGACGATATATAGGCAAGGTCCAAGGCGTGATAGGTAGTCCTGAAGATGCTTTAGTTCATGTTCATAATCTAGACCAAAAACGTGATTCAAATGAACTGATTGGCGAAGCGGTTTCAATCCGTACACGCAGTAAATCAGACAATGATAGTCACAGTAACCGAGACGATAGCCCAAATCGAAATGAACGGCCTCAGCGCGAAGATAGGCCCCGTAGAGATGATCGACCAACACGCGAAGATAGGCCGCGTCGTGAAGACAGAGGTGGCCGTGAAGAGCGTCGCGGGCGTGATGATCGTCAAAATCGCGGAGACAAAGGTGGATGGCAAGACCGTTCTCGTAACAATGATAGTAGAGGCCGTGATAACCGTGGTGGCAACCAACACGGAGATAACGACTGGGATTGCGCTAAATGCAAGAATTCCAACTTCGCCTTCCGCACAGAATGTAATCGCTGTGGTGAGCCTAAAGGCGAGGGAAGAAGCCGTGGACGCGATGACCGAGGAAGTTGGCAAGACCGTTCACGTAGCAACGATAGTGGAGGCCGTGATAATCGTGGTAACCAACACGGTGATAACGACTGGGATTGCGCTAAATGCAAGAACTCCAACTTTGCCTTTCGCACAGAATGTAATCGTTGTGGGGAGCCCAAAGGCGAAGGAAGAGGCCGAGGTAGCAGCGATAATCGCCGAGATTATTCCCGTGGCCGTGAAAGCGGGGGCCGTGAAAGCGGGGGCCGTGATAGTAGAAATCAACACGGCGACAATGATTGGGATTGCCCCAAGTGTAAAAACTCTAATTTCAGTTTCCGTACTGAATGCAATCGCTGTGGTGAATCCAAGGGCCAAGGCCGCTCGGATAGCAACAGCCATGGTCAAAATGATAGCAGAGGAAGAGAGAGTCGCCCACGCCGTGATGCTGGGCCTGTAACTCGTAATCAACGTGATAGTAGACCTTCGAGAATCGACCAATTGAAGGCTGATCATTGGCGTTGTGGTTGTGGATCCAAAAATTTCCGCAATAATGACCGTTGTTTCAAATGTGGTTCTGGAAAAGGAGACCCTTCGAAAAACCGTCAACGAACAGAGAGAACCCCCCGTGAATTGCGTCCTGAACGCAGTGAACGAAGACCTGCTAGCAGAGATGCTGGCGAGAGACGGCAAAGGCCAGATCGACCCCAGCGTCCTGAACGCAGTGAACGAAGACCTGCTAGCAGAGATGCTGGCGAGAGACGGCAAAGGCCAGATCGACCCCAGCGTCCTGAACGTAGTGGACGAAGGCCTGCTGGCAGAGATGCTGGCGAGAGACGGCCAAGATATGATCGAACCCAGCGTCCTGAACGCAGCCCTAGAGGTGACTCGCGTAGTCGCAGTGATAGGGGTGGGCGAAGCAGATGAGTGCTGAAGATCACTACCTTGACGCCATTGCCGCACTCGATGAAGGAGATCGAGACACGGCCTTGAATGCAGCGAGAAAGGTTGTCACTCTCGATAACGAACATGTAGATTCGTGGTGGATGATTGCAGATCTTGAATTACCACATGACTCAGCACCAAATCTCAAACAGGCGTCGAGAGCCCTCGCTGCCTGCCGCAAAGTCATTGCAATCGCCCCAGACCGAGTTGATGCTTGGGTTAGAGGGGGACGTATTCTCGCTGATGAATTAGGGATGTATGAAGAAGCCTTAGCATGGTGGCAGGGTTGCCGAGAACAAGCACCCTTCGAAGCGGTACCTGTCATTGAGCAAACTGCAATACTTGCCGACCTCGGTATGTATGACTTAGCAATGGATCGCCTAAACGGCATATTGGAAGACAATTTGGATCTAGGCACTCAGCAATATGCTCGTATCGCCCGCTTGCACGCTATTGTGAGAAAGGCAAGTGTACAGGAAAAATCCCAACATTTCAAACCTTGGAAAATAAATCATCCTGGTTGGAATGCATTGACATTACGAGCGGATAAACCACCGGTCAGTGAAAATCTAATCTTTATGCTCAGCACTGTACCATTCCTAATGATAGAGGTCTTCATTTCACGTCAACTCTTTGGTGAGGGTTGGCAAGGATTCTGTTTGACTTCGTTATTGATTTTGACCACTGTCGCATTTGGAATGAGATTCAGCCGTAAGATTTTCCAAAGCATCAATCGTCCAGCCTTCAATTTGCTCAGAGCGATGGATGTCGAAAGCAGTTCCGGCTATGTGATGATTCCATCGGAAATCAGAACAAAAAAACTCTTCATGTTTCTTCTAAGCAAACGACCTATTGCATACCAAGAAAGACTTAACTCGATTATAAAACAGGGTAAAAAACTGCCTCTTAATTGGCAACCAAGCATTCCTGACCTCGATTCTCATCTTGATGAGATCGGTACTATCGAAGATGAAGATGGGCAAAGAGAACTATCCAGTTATGAAGAAGAATGAATCACAAGACATGTGATTTAGATTTATCTTTCAATTATCAAATTGTTTAGGCTTTGTAATATATGATTTTAATTTGATACTTATTCCAGCAATAATTATCAAGTAAGTTAGGCTTGTTAATATAAGTTTGAATGAGTTAATACCTGAACCTATTGAAACTAGTGTTTCCGATATTGAGTTTGAATTTGTATAGCTATTTATCATCAATATTTCAGCATAATTCTCTGCCCAGTCTGCAATCATGGCAAGTATAGGAATTATCAAAAAGATTCGTCTATTCTCAAGGAAGTACAGAATCCAAAAACAATGCATTGAGGTATAAATCACTGCAAAAATCACATCCCAAATTTGTAGGAATTCTCTATAGCAATGAAGTTGGTCTTGGCTTCTCAATTCAAAGAATTGTTGAACCATACCTAAAGTGTAAGAAAAGCTGAGCCCTAATGAGTTTGCACTACCATCTAGCCTGAAACAACTGCCAACTGGATTCAAAACGAGTATTGTGTATAGGATAAAAGTTAAAGTCGATCCAATAGCAAAATATAGAGTTGTTTGACTTTTAGAATGTTTACTTGTTGTATTTAGGTCTGTATCGATTTCTGGACTTACTTTTCCCATTGTATCACACCCACAAATCTAAATCACATTTGGGTATTATCTGTGGTATCAATAGCGGTAGTGATCTGGCTTATATGGTCCTTCGACTGGAATACTGATGTATTCTGCCTGCTCAGGAGTCAATATTGTCAACTTACATCCTATCTTCTCAAGATGGAGCCTAGCGACTTCTTCATCGAGATATTTTGGTAAGATGAAAACCTTGTTTTCATATTTACCGCGATTCTTCCATAGATCTAACTGAGCAAGAGTCTGGTTGGTGAAACTATTCGACATTACGAAACTGGGGTGCCCGGTTGCGCAACCAAGATTCACTAGCCGGCCTGATGCAAGTAAAAAGATGCAATTTCCCGCTGGGAAAGTAAATTTATCAACCTGGGGCTTGATGTTCAAAATGTTGACATCTGTTCTTGCTTCGAGGGCATCGACCTGGATTTCATTATCAAAATGGCCAATATTGCAGACTATCGCTTGATCCTTCATCGCTTCCATATGGGCTACCGTAATTACATGCTTATTTCCAGTGGTTGTGACATAGATGTCCGAGGTTCCAAGAGTATCTTCCAAAGTCAATACTTGGAATCCCTCCATCGCAGCCTGCAGTGCGCAAATCGGATCGATTTCGGTGACTATCACCTTTGCACCCATTGCTTTGAGAGCTTGGGCTGATCCTTTGCCAACATCGCCATAACCACAAACGACTGCGGTCTTTCCGGCGATCATCACATCGGTTGCGCGCTTTATTCCGTCGATCAAGGACTCTCTACAGCCGTAGAGATTGTCGAACTTGGATTTAGTAACCGAGTCATTGACGTTGATTGCGGGGAATAATAGCGAGTTTGATTCGACCCATTGATACAATCTATGAACACCGGTTGTGGTCTCTTCAGAAACACCGTAGCATTGTTTGATAACCTCACTCCAATGACCAGGCCTTTCCTCGTGGATTCTCTTCAGAAGGTTCTTGATAACCTGTTCCTCATGACTCTCAGATGCTGTGTTTATCCAATCAGAACCCTGTTCAAGTTCATACCCTTTGTGAATCAAAAGAGTAGCATCTCCACCGTCATCAACGATGAGATTAGGTCCAACTCCTACGCCAAAGTCAAGGGCTTTGAAAGTACAGTCCCAATATTCCTCTAAAGTCTCTCCCTTCCAAGCAAATACAGGAACATCAGTAACTGCAATAGCTGCTGCTGCATGATCTTGGGTCGAGAAAATATTACAACTTGCCCAGCGGACATCTGCTCCAAGGTCTACTAGAGCTTCTATTAGTACTGCCGTTTGAATGGTCATGTGTAGTGAACCGGTGATGCGAGCGCCGGCCAAGGGCTTGTCGACCGCGTGTTTTGCTCTGACCGCCATCAATCCTGGCATTTCATGCTCAGCGATGTCTATCTCTTTGCGCCCCCAACCAGCCAAAGTGAGGTCTGCAATCTTGTAGGTAGACGCTTCATCCATAAGCGGGCGTCCCGAATACCCTTCTTAGAAGTTGGCACAATTATATTCATTCAGGGCTTCGCCTTTCGGCGATTCGCTATTGTTGCTGGAAATGCCCTGTGTATTGTTGAGCATAAGCCCGGGCGGTCTCCTCAGGATAACCTTGAGCGATTAGTTGCTGGACATATTGTTCCATTGGGTCCATTTGCTGCACGACACCGTCAAAGCCCATGTGAACCTTCTCATCATCATCATCATCTCCACCCTTTAGCACAAAGAACAGAGATAGAATGATGATCAGTAGAATCGCACCCCCACCGCCGAGGTAGAGCATCAGGTTTCCATCACCATTAGCTCCAGCGACATTATCAAGAATCGGTTCCTCAAACTCATTTGTATCCGGGTTATAGGTCCAACCATTATCGGCATCGGACTTCCAAGTACACTTATCATCTGAATCCAATACCCAATTGCCTCCAGCGGCTTCTGCCAGAGCTGGAGCGATTACCCCTTGACAAATCGGTAGATTAATCTCGATTTGAGTTATTGTTCTCCATCTCTTGTCATCGCCTTCGTAAGTGAGTATGTAAATCACTTGAGTATGCGATACATTGGTGTATAGTGAAGAGATATCAAGAGTCAATTCAAAGGTACCACCATCGCCAAGGCTATCGGATTTATCCCAGAGGCCAAGTTTCTTCAAATCATCCTTTTCCAAGCGGTTCTGATTAAAATTAGATTCGTTAAGAGCGACTTCAACAATAAAATCGCCGGCTTCCGCTCCACCGGTAACGGTTCCAGAAATGGTAACGTAATCGGTATCTACCAAGCCCTTATCGTTGATGTTCTTGCCATTTTCGTCCTTCAATTGATATTGGAAAATCGGCTCCTCATCGCCAAATCCTTCAGGAACGACAACAAAGAACATTCGATAAGCGGAGGAGGTATATCCTGCTTTGTCGTGGACGACAAGGTCAACCCGAATTTCCTGTTCGATAGTACCTGCTGAATTAACTGTGATGTTTTGGAATGTATAATTGAATAAACCACCAGATGATTCATATTTGGTATAGGAGTGACCTCCAAGATCATAATCCTCTTCACCATATGGCGCATCGAATAATACCTTCCAATCATATCGGACAATACCGCTTCCTACAGTAGAATCAGGGTCAAGTGAATCCGAGGCATCGAAATTTACGGTGATTGGGATGTTTCCAAGATTATCTCCTGAAAGTTTGATCTGTATCATTTGC
>CAUYXQ010000009.1:0-14929 GCA_963577015.1 Candidatus Thalassarchaeaceae archaeon | reverse complement strand
GAAACAAGAAAACTAATTCGCATCGCTCTTGATGACATTCACCTTGAAAGCGATTTACGCGATGCAGGTTCAGCGGTAAAACTCGAAGCAACTACTCTTGCTCTCGAGGAATTGATTACCCAACTAGATGCCACCGGTCTGACTGAAGGTATTCCAAAGGGAGCACTTTGGGACTTCCAAAGAGATGGCCATCTTCCCTTTGAAACCGGTTCGGTTCCAGCCGGAAAAAGATTGGCTGTTTCTGAAGAATCACTCGGAGAGATGGACGGTGAGTTAATCGATCAAGAAGCAGCGATTCAAATCGAAGACGAAGACATTCCTGTTGAGTGGGTCGCACTGGAAGCACCGGTCGACAGCGATGAGCCCAAAGTAGAATCTACGGCTACTGAAACCCCTCTAATAACCAGTGATCATGATGAACGCGCCGCTCTCGAAGAGGAATTGGCACGACTCGATGCAAGATGGCAAAGAAGACTGGACCCTGCAGTAAGAAGCACAAGTGATGTAGCGCTATCAAGCCTTGAAGCAGACCTAGCCGATATCGATCTGTGAGGGATTATCGTGCGAGTCTATCCACTATGGATTGAAAAGGTTGTTTTCGTTTTACTCGTTACGGCCGGAATCTGGTATCTTTGGACTCAAAGTGAACTCGTAGGATATCAATTATGGCTCAGCCTCTGTTGTGGCCTGCCATTTGTCGGACTGATACTTACTGAAGCGATTGGAAGAGTGGTACAAGTAGGCCACATTTCACGATCGACTAAGTGATTTCTCGATTATACCCCACAACCTCTGCCAAGGTACGAAGAATCGCAAAATTGCCATCAAGGCTAAGAAGAGCAGGGCCGAAATCACCAGACCATAGGTCAATGTCAATTCGATAGATTCAGAAACCTGTGATGCCCATTGACTCCCCGTCACCCCCTCGACAAAGTCCAACAATACCGAATGGAATCCTAAAGCTACCATCGTGCTCAGTGTGGTAATGGTTAGGAAAATCACGGTGTGGCGCAGATGGCCATTAAGCACATTATCTACCTGTTTCACATATTCTGGATCTCTCTTACAGGATTCTGGCAAACGGAAAGCATATTCTAATTGACGGATTACCCCAAATGCTGATTCTTGGAAAATCATGATTAAACAAGATATCATTATCAATGAAAATTGTTGTTCGGTTACAAGATTCATACCCAAGAAACCGACGGTTGGCGCACCGACCAATACATCTAGAGTAGCCAATTTGTCCCCATATCCCCCCAATTGAGCCTTGACCACGGGGAAGGATAGAATTGCGTGAATAGCGAGGAAAAGTAGAACAAAACCAATGCACCAAGCAACTCCTTTTCGAGAGAGGCCCCATATACCGCGAGTGCCCATTATAACAGGTAATAGATAGAACATGAGAATAACCATCGAGAGAATCATCAATAATGGCCATTCGAGTGTGGCCAGAGCACTATTATCAGGAACCGTCCACCCATCGCCCCATAATTGCCAAAGATAACTCATTATGAATCGTCCAGCGAGAATTACAATCAAACCTATTACGAAACCGAGTTTTATCTTCTGTTGACGTTTTGGTGGCTGGAATGCCAGCAGTGACATCCCTCCGCCGATGGAAAGCCCTACGCCGATTGGAACGTAATAGCTGGCAACCCCTTCTTGATCTAGTCCGGTTAACCAATCACCAACCGGCAATTTAGAACCTACTTCGTCTTCAAGCATCCTGAAAAGAATAGTGTGGTCGATGCTACCGACAACATATGTGGAAACGATTTCCATGTACATCCAAACAAGAGCAACGGTAGCGATAATCTGTAGCGTGATGATTTGCCATTGCTTGCGCAATGTACGCAAATGGAGGGTACGATTACCTTCTTCTTGGGGGGAAACCTCGCCTGCCATTATCTCACCACCTAATACCCTCTCACCTGTAATAGCGCCTGACTCAAGTCCATATCCGGCATCCAATCTATTACTTGAGAACCGAAACCTGCTAGGCTGGTCATTCGATTTTGTCTTTCGATTTTGAGAACTTCATAACTCATCCTTGGAATTCGACTTACCAATCGTTCGAAATCGATACTCGATGGTGAAAGAACGGTAACCTCGTGCCCGCGTCCAACCAAATCCCTAATCGCAGCTGGAACCGTACCGTCACCCTCGCAACTAGAAATGATGAATATCGGACTTCCACGACTGAATCGTGCTGCTAAACTATTGGTCACCGCTTGTAAGGGCATTGCTCCTTTTGGTGCTACGCCAGCAAGTGAACTCAGAATTTTGAAATGCTGTTTATCGCCGGTATCTGGAGGTAGATAACTGAGTTTTTCATCGTAGATTATCAATGAGACTGAGTCTCGGCGTTGAAGGAAGAAACTGGCGAGGCTGGCTGCAGCAACCGTGCCCATCTCAAGAGGATTTTTGAGAACGGTGCCGATTCTAGCGATGTCTCTGCTGTCGAGGATGATGTATAGATCGGTTACCGCGTCACGGCATTTCTCATTGATCATCAAATCACCAGTTCTAGCGAATGCCTTCCAATTGATATTCTTAAAAGGGTCACCGGGGACATATTCTCTCAGTGAATAGAATTCGGTACCTGGACCTGGGGTTCTCAGTGTTGTTGCACCAGTGTACATCTTTGGAGTGCGAGAACGAATGAATGCCTCTTCGACTTCACGAAGTTGAGGAAAGACAATCATATCAGAGTGATGATCGACAAACATCTCCTCGACACTGAGGTTGAAGGTATTTCGATAGCGTAAAGAGACCGGGCCGATTGAGAAATGACCGCGCAATGGACAGCGCAATACATAGCGAATCCTTGCACTTTCACCGGGGCCGAGATTCATCTGCATTTGGTTTAATCCGCTCCTTAATTTCATCTCGTGTGGGACGTTATCGTAGACCTCCAAGGTCTGAGTCCTACGGCTACTGCGATTGGTCACCAATAACTCGACGTAGAGATCATCGCCCTTGTAGAGATTATCAGCTGAAAGAGTGCGCTGAACTTCGACATCACCATGACCACTAATCCATGAATTAGCAACGATGAAGGCGACAAAGGAAAGACCCAGAATCATCATTTGGTGATTGGATATCATCATTCCAATCAAGATTAATGAGATTCCTCCGGCAAAGGTGAAGGATGCTTTGCGTGTCCACATGGTCAGACTCGCCCCCATATCTTTACTCGTTTGACTATGGCCACGGTTTGTTCAAGGGTGAAATTTCTGTTTTCAAAGACGAATTTTACCAAAACCGGGTCAGCGATCATCGCCTGTAATTCACGGGCTGGCATCGAATCGAATTCCTCCCTAGTCAAGCCGTTTTGATTACGAACCTTCGATAGGAAAACCTGTTTGATCTTATTGCTTTTAGCATAATAGGAATAGCGATTGGCATCACCAAACCCATAGTAGATAATTGAAAATACGTGACGCCAAGGGTCGGGATCTTTCTTTTTCAGTAATACACCTTCGAATAAAACGAATAAGCCAATGAATAACAATAGTTTTGCTAAACCTTCACCGGTAAAATAGACCAGTACGAAATAAAGCATATTGTAAGTGTCGGTTGCGACATTGGATTGCACGTGACGGCTCTCATCGAATATTACCATCGCCGTTGGAGATGGCTCCCCCAAAGGCATTCCAGTGGCGGGATCTAGTCCCATCAAAGCCTCGGCGATTACATCCAATGCCCATTTGCGATTATCATTAGCAGGTATCTGCTTAGTAATTGGGCCATATTCCCCCGCATTATAGCCCTCGTAATCATAAATAGCATTTATCAAAGCCGAGCCATCAGAGATGAAGTGCACTCTCCCTCCGCCTTCAAAAGGACTGCAGGTGACCGATGCACATACCTCGACTGAAAGATTGAATTGTCCCCAAAGATCGGGGGTGTCTGCGTTGAGACCGCTGCCTATCCAAATCTCACCATCACCGTTCATGTCAATTGTGGCCTCGCTACTGCTCACCGCACGAATCGCCTGAGTAATCATCGCTGAATGTTTGCTACTTTCAACAATATCGATTGAAGTGATATTGTTCAAAAGCATTTGATATGATGCATTGTATTCGATTACGCCGTCCTGGTGATGTTGGACACATAAACCAGCTTCATCTGCGTTAATCGTAGTTCCATTCAAGGCCATCAAATCGGCCCAAACCGCACATATGTGTCTTCCCGAGAGAGGATCACTACTATTCCATCGAGAATGGGTTTCTATGGTTCCAGTATCTACTACCGTGCCATTCATTCCACAAGGCGAGAGTTGCATGCAGGTCCAAATGTAATTATAATCCAATTCGTGGACGTAAACCGTATCGTAAAGTTGAGCTCTTTTGAATTTGACACCAAATTTTTCAGCGATGGTATTGGCATAACCATAATCCTCGAATACCATTACCGTGCCACCCTTGATTACGAATTCGACAATCGCATCGACTTCACCGGGAGTATAGCCATCCTCATTGGCAAATGTGACTACACTTTCACCGCTAAATTGTGGAAGTGAAAGCGTATCTCTCTCGACTCCTGCTATTACAAAGGTGATGTTGCGAGGGTCTTCAAGTTCCTCGAGAAGCAATGGGCTTGAAACCAAAGATTTGGTTTTTATACCCATATCATTGATGTCTTGCCTGAAGGCAGAAAGGTCATCCCAATCGTCATCATAGGCCGAAAGTTGATTTGGCTGGCCGAAATTAACGAAATTCACCATCAATGTACCAAAAAGAATGATGAGAACACCCCAAAAGGCGAATTGCAGGCCAATTCGCTTCAATTTAGAATTTCCATCGCCCGCCACTCATTCACCTCTGGTGCACAATTCAGACGGGACACTTGCATTCAGGTTTAGAAGGTTCTGTGCTGTTGAATAGAATTCATCGCTTCAAATGGATACGAGATGAGATTCTTTCGACCTCATCAGCAGGCACGTTACAAACGCCTTTTGACGAAGGCCAAGGAAGGCGTGATGGGTCGAGGTCATCCTCTAGCTTAACCAGCAATTCCAATATTATTCCCGATCTGATATCGATCACCATATCGTCGAGTATTCCAAGACTATCACCATTGGAATCAATTATTTGACGACCAATGAACTCGCGACCAAAGCTTGCCATAGTATTCCGCCAATCCCGCAATGGGGGTAAGCGATGTATCAAGCAATCGGCGAAGCAACTCACATCGATTCCATACCGCGACTGCTATCACGGTCGCGTTTGATGTTGGAAATACCTGAGGTTAGCCTTGCCTCCATCTTGCTATAATATTCAAGCATGTCGGGGGTTACCGTTGGCCTAATCCTTGATATTGCCTCTATGAAGTTTGATTTTGAAACGGTTTTCTTATTGGCCCGCATCGCTATCAGTGCCGCTTCTCGGCAAACAGCCTCGATGTCGGCACCGGTTAAGCCATCCATGTCGGAAAGTAATTCCCCGGTACTGAATTTTCCTAGAGGCATTTTTTCAATGTGAATATCAAGGATTGCTGCTCTCGCTTCCTTATCTGGTGGTGGAACGTGCAATACCCGTTCAAACCGGCCACTGCGAAGTAATGCTGGGTCGATCATTTCGGGGCGATTGGTTGCTGAAATTACAATAACACTGTCGAATGACTCAACCCCGTCCATACTCGCCAATAATTGATTCACCACACGATTGGATACGTCGGAACCCTCGCTTGAAGATGAACTAGCCCTCATACTGGCTATCGATTCAAATTCATCAAGAAAAATTATCGATGGTGAAGATTGTTTTGCCTTCTTGAATATCTCACGAATCGCTCGCTCGGATTCACCAACCCATTTGCTGATTAACTCAGGGCCCTTTATCGAGATGAAATTAGCCTTTGCCTCAGTAGCTACCGCTTTTGCAAGCAAGGTCTTTCCAGTCCCCGGAGCACCGAATAGGACAATACCTCGTGGTGGCTTTATGCCGAAATGTTTGAATTTCTCAGGTTGGGTAAGCGGCCATTCGACGCTTTCCTTCAATCGTTCCTTGATTTCGGTTAAACCGCCAACGCTATCCCAACTTACATTTGGAATCTCGACGTAAATCTCACGAAGTGCACTGGGCTCAATCTCTTTGATAGCGAATTTGAAATCATCCATTGTGACTTCCATCTTCTCAAGAACCTCCGGTGGAACCGTATCCTCTTCAAGATCTATTTCCGGCAGGTAGCGGCGCAATGCTTTCATTGCACTTTCACGTACCAGTGCCGCTAGGTCTGCCCCAACGAAACCATAGGTATGTTCCAATACCCACTCGATATCAAAATCATCAGAGATTGGCATCTGCCTGGTGTGAACATCCATTATTTCCTTACGCCCTTCACGGTCGGGAACGCCAATCTCAATCTCCCTGTCAAACCGACCTGGTCTACGCAATGCAGGATCGAGAGCATCGCGGCGATTGGTAGCGCCGATTACGATGACATTGTCTCGCCCTTCCATTCCGTCCATCAAGGTGAGCATCTGCGCGACTACCCTGCGTTCTACCTCACCAGATACGTCTTCGCGTTTTGGGCAAATAGAATCGATTTCGTCGATGAAAATAATCGCGGGAGCGTTTTTTGCCGCATCATCGAATATTTCACGTAATTGCTTTTCGGATTCACCATAATATTTTGAGATTATCTCTGGCCCATTGATGGAGGTGAAATGAGCATTTGTTTCAGTGGCTACCGCTTTGGCAATCATCGTTTTCCCGGTTCCAGGCGAGCCGTGCAATAACACACCTTTTGGCGGGTCTATCCCTAAACGTCGGAATAATTCTGGATGTTTAAGTGGTAATTCAATCATTTCACGTACTTTGAGCAATTGGCTACCGATACCACCTATATCCTCGTAGGTAACCCCATGGGATTGACCAACATCATCCTCATCAACCGCTTCGTCTTTGATGACGATATCGGTGTCGGTATCGACTTGAACGATTCCTTTTGGAGTGGTCTTCAACACTGCAAAGGGTAAGGCCTCGGCGAAGAGGGTCATTCCCGGTATGAAAATACGGTCGCCAACCACAACCGGGCGTTTGTTCAAACCGCGACGAGCAAAGCCTTCGATGCCCGGTCCGAAATTGACTTTTTGGCGATCTGCCATCACCGGAGAGAGAACCAACTTGGTACAAGGCTTTGCTTCTACTTTGGAGACTGTTACTTTATCACCGAGGGAAACACCAGCATTTTTGCGGATTATCCCATCGATTCTGATGATTCCAAGTTTTGCGTCTTCTGGGCGACTGCGCCAATATATCGCTGCTGTTGATTCGTTTTCTCCCCTGATTTCAATAATGTCGCCAGGCTTGAGATCTAGGTTATTGCCACCACTGATTCTAGCCCTTCCATGACCCACATCAGAGGGGATTGCCTTGGCCACACGCAGAGAAATTGCAGTACTGTCATCATCGCCCATACCGGACCACCAGAGACTCTCAACATCAGGACTGCTATGAACCCTTCATTCGCTAGTACTGGGTGAGCGGTGGATTGATGAGAAGAAGGTGGCACGACGAGGCATGGCTCACGTATTGGAAACCGGATTAGAACAACTTGCGGCAGAAAACCCAGATGAACTGCCAAAGATAAGAGGATATAATATCATCAACGGCCAACTGACACTTGCTAGTGAGGGTGAGACTTTCACTTCTCGCAACCCGGCATTACTCGTCGACGTATTAGGGGAGTTTCCTCTTTCGACCCGTGACGATATCCACCGAGCAATCGCTGCTGCTCGAGCCGCACTACCCGGTTGGGCAGCAACACCTGCTCCTACACGTGGTCAAATCATCGGCAATATGGGACGTTTACTAATGGAACATAAAGATGCAATCGTCGCCCTTGAGACCCGAGAGATCGGTAAGACACTCAAAGAATCGGCTGGATCTGTTCAAGAAGCAATCGACACCTGTCTTTTCTTCCAATCCGAGGGGCGTCGGCTCTATGGTCAAACCGTCAACTCGGAATTACCCGATAAAGAATTGTCAACTTACCGCAGACCACTTGGTGTCTGTGGGATAATTAACGCGTGTAATTTCCCAGCAGCAGTTCCTTTCTGGAAGATGATTCCAGCACTTATCTGCGGTAATACCTGTGTGTGGAAATCACCGCAGGACGCACCCCTACTATCATTCGCTTTAGCCCGAATCATGCATGAAGCCGGACTACCCGATGGAGTGGTCAACCTTGTGCACGGCAAAGGCAGCGGTGCTGGACAATATCTCGTCGATGCAGTCGACGAGGGACTGATCAACAAGATTTCTTTTACCGGCAGCACCGCTGTCGGCAAGATGATTGGCGAGGTCTGCGGGCGAAACCTTGTTTCGTGCAGCCTAGAATTAGGCGGCAAGAATCCTCTGGTCGTCATGCCTAGTTCCGACATGGAAAATGCTGTTGAGGGTGCATATTGGGGGGCCTTTGGCACCGCAGGACAACGTTGCACTAGTCTCGGAAACCTCATTGTACACGAGGATATTTACGATGAGTTCCTCACCAGATTCATGGACAGAGTCAAAAGCACACGCATCGGCGATTCAGCGCGTAATGACAATGTTCTCTATGGGCCAATGCTCTCGCAAAAGTATGCCGGAGATTTCCTAGAAGCTATAAAAATCTGTGAAGCCGATGGAGCCACACATCTCTATGGTAAAGGTCGTATCGAGAGTGGGAATGCACCTGATAACTTCCTCGGAAATGCAGAGGAAGGAGTCTACATGTGGCCGCACGTCTTTACCGATGTCACCGAAGATATGGACTGCTTCCACGAGGAACTTTTCGGCCCTGCGGTTACTATCGCCAAGGCTAAAGATTTCGATCACGCACTTCACCTGGCTAACGCCAGTCCATACGGACTATCCTCGGCGATTTACACCAATGATAGACTAGAGGCATACCGCTTCAAGACCGGAATCAAAGCGGGAATGACTGGTATCAACAACTCGACTACTGGGGCTGAGGCTCATCTGCCATTCGGTGGAGTCAAGGGTAGCGGTAACGGTAGTAGAGAATCTGGAATATGGGTTATCGAATCCTATTCGTATTGGCACGCAGTGAACGACGAACTCTCAGGCAAACTGCAGTTGGCCCAAATGGACGTCGATGAAATCGAGATGTCAGAGGCTGAGGTAGATTATTCCGCGCTTGCTTGAGAATACTATTTTTAATAATGTGAAGACTTAGACGCCATAAGTGTCTGAGTTAGTATCAAGTGCCCAACGCCCTCCCCACAAACAAGAGGGTAAATTCCATGGTTGATGCCAAGCAATTACCGATGGCTCGCGGCCTAGGAAAAACAGATCGTATCGACCAGTGGTGGAAATCACCAATCGCTATGGCGTCATTTCTTGGCTTCATGATAGCCTATGCTACATGGCGGGGATTCATGGAAGCTGATTTCTGGTTCTTTGCCGAATTCGGGCGCAGTGCTGGTCAACAGACGATGTATATCGAAAGCAATGGTAGTCACGTGCTCTCTCCTCTTTTCTCACCGATTATCCTACCCGGTAAAGGAATACTGGGGGGGTTCGTTCCTGAATATCTCTATTGGATGAGTCCAGCCATGTTCATCTTGATTATCCCCGCAGGATTTAGAGGAACTTGCTATTATTATCGCAAAGCCTACTATCGCTCTTTCTTCGCCAGTCCTGCCGCTTGCACGGTTAGCACGCCTTATGACAAATACAATGGTGAAACAAAACTATTTCTTTTCCAAAACCTGCATCGCTACTTCATGTATCTTGCAGTTGCCTATCTCTTCATCCTCTCTTGGGATGTGCTACTTTCAATCCAATATCACTCTGGTGAAATATCCAGTTTCGGCATCTCGGTAGGAACCTTGGTTCTTGCACTGAACGTCATTCTACTAGGGGGATATACCCTCGGATGCCATTCTTTCCGTCATATGGTAGGCGGCATCCGCAACAAATTCCGTGGCGGTGGCGGTGCGGCTGCAGAGGCTTGTTGGAAAGCCTGCACCGGCCTGAACAAACATCACAATAAATGGGCACTATATTCTTTGTTTTGGGTGATGTTTGCTGACTTTTACATCTACATGTGCACTATTGGTGTATGGACTGATATCGTCTTGCTTGGAGGGATTTGAATGACTTTTGAAGCCCACGAATACGATGTTGTCGTCGTCGGCGCTGGTGGTGCTGGACTACGTGCAGCAATTGAGGCAAGTCGCCAAGGCGCCAAGACCGCTATCATTTGTAAATCCCTACTGGGCAAGGCCCACACTGTGATGGCAGAAGGGGGTGCTGCTGCTGCTCTTGGCAATGCTGATGATAGAGATGGCTGGAAGACCCACTTCAAAGACACGATGAAGGGTGGTAAATATCTCAATAATTGGCGTATGGCACAAATCCATGCACAAGAGTCCGCTGATAGAATTAGAGAACTTGAGCAGTGGGGTGCGGTATTCGATAGAACACCTAAGGGCCTGATCAATCAACGCAATTTCGGTGGTCACACCTATCCGCGTCTCGCACACGTCGGTGATTCAACCGGACTTGAAATCATTCGCACATTACAAGAAAAGGGCATCCATTCCGGGGTTGATATCTTCATGGAATATACTGTGAGTCATCTATTGCAAAGCGATGATGGCACCTGCACAGGTTGTGTAGCCTACAACCGAGTAGATGGAGCAATGCATGCATTCTCCAGCAAATCCTTGATACTCGCAACCGGCGGAATCACTCGCTGCTGGTCTGTCTGCTCAGGGTCGTGGGAATATACCGGCGATGGCCATGCACTAGCACTGAATGCCGGAGCCGAACTCATCGACATGGAATTTGTTCAGTTTCACCCGACCGGTATGGTCTGGCCACCAAGTGTGCGCGGAATCCTCGTTACCGAAGGAGTGCGCGGGGAAGGTGGGGTTTTGAAAAATTCCGAAGGGGTTCGCTTCATGTTCGACAATGTTCCTGAAATGTTCAAAGGAGATCATGCTGAAACCGAAGAAGAATCAACAGAATGGGTTCGCCAAGTCGTTGCAGGTGAAATTGCAACCGTACGCCGCCCACCGGAATTACTCACAAGAGATGTGGTAGCAAAGGCCATCAACAAAGAGGTCGCAGAAGGAAGAGGTTCAATCCACGGCGGCGCCTATCTCGATATCGCTAGCCAGCGCACACCTGAGGAGATAATCGCCAAATTACCAAGTATGCATCACCAATTCAAAGAACTCGCTGGCGTTGACATCACCAAGGAACCGATGGAGGTCGGACCTACCGCCCATTACGTCATGGGTGGAGTAAGGGTCGATGCCGAAAATCAAGAGTCGACAGTAACAGGATTATTCGCTGCAGGCGAGGTCGCCAGCGGATTGCATGGAGCAAATAGATTGGGAGGAAATTCCCTCTCTGATTTAGTCGTCTTTGGCAAGAGAGCCGGTGAGCACGCTGCCAAGCGTGCTACCGAAGTAGAGCAACCAAAATTGGACAACACGGATATCGAAGTAGCAATAGCCGCCAATCTCGCGCCATTAGCCCGAGAAGGCGGAGAAAACCCAGGGAAGGTCTACGATGAACTGCGTGATATGATGCAGGAGAAAGTCGGTATCATTCGCAAGGAAGCAGAATTAGAGAGTGCACTAGATGATCTCAAAGAATTCGCAACAAGAGTTGGAAAAACCAATCCTGGTTCGTCGATGATTTACAATTCAGGATGGCACCAAGTCATGGATTTAGAAAATATGGTCGACATCTCAACCGCCTGTGCTCTTGCCGCACTGACAAGAACCGAGAGTCGTGGTGGTCATACCCGTGAAGACCATCCCGAACCGGATAAGGGTATGTGGTCACACACCACAAATGTAATTCGCAAGGTAGATGGCAATATTGTCATCAGCCAAGAAGATTTGATTCAACCCCCGGCGGAGTTGGAAGAACTACTTGACCGAGTAAAGGAGGATTAAAAATGACCGATGTGAAAATGCAGATCTTCCGTGGTGAAGAAGGCGAAGGCGAGATGGTTGACTACGAAATCGGCCTTGATGAAGGAATGGTACTACTCGATTGTATTCACAGAATCCAACATGAACAAGATGCGGAATTATCCTGCCGCTGGAATTGTAAAGCCGGAAAGTGCGGCTCGTGTAGTGCTGAAATCAACGGTAAAGCACGATTGATGTGCATGACGAGAATGAGCGATATCATCGAGGAAACACCTGAGGATCAAATCATCACCGTCCGGCCGATGAAAACCTTCCCGCATGTCAAAGATCTCGTGACTGATGTCTCATGGAATTATGAGATGGCAAAGGCTGTAGTTCCACTTAAGGGTCCCGAAGAGGCCGATTGGGTCTTCAGTCAATTCGAAGCCGAGAGGGCACAGGAATTCCGCATGTGTATCGAGTGCTTCATCTGCCAGGATACCTGCCACGTGCTCAGAGAATACCGCAAGTTCGACGAGTTTGGGGGACCACGCACAATGGTGCGTCTAGCCAATTTTGAGATGCATCCGATGGATCAAGAGGATAGAATACCAGAGGTCAAGGATGAATTTGGTATTGGTTATTGTAATATCAACAAATGCTGTACCGACGTTTGTCCAGCTGGAATCAATATCACCGACAACGCCATCATTCCACTCAAAGAACGCGTTGTCGACCGTTATTACGACCCAATAAAGATGATGTGGCGCACGATTACTGGACGAAAATTGCGAACTTAAATCCATACATCGTTATCTGCTGTGAGTTCACTTCCAACAGCACCGGTGTTAGCCACATCACGGGGTTCGATGATCATAATCTTACATTCATGTTTAGCACTTGGCTTGTGCTCGATACCTTTTGGAACGACGTACATTTCTCCCGCATTGAGTTCAATGGTTCGGTCCTTGAATTCGAGATTCATACTGCCTTCGATGACGATAAAAACCTCATCGGTATGTGAATGATTATGCCAGACAAATTCGCCCTGGGCTTTGACCAATTTGAATTGGTAATCGTTCATTTCTGCGATTACTTTGGGCGTCCAATGCTCGGAAAATTTTGAAAACTTTTCAGAAAAAATGATTTTCTCCATGGATATTGTGAACCACTGCTGGTACTTTTGCTTATGGCACTATTCGTCGGACATAGTATAACCAATTTCAACTAAGCAGAGACTACCCTGCTGATTCAGGGGAATGGCGATGATTTAGATTTCGAACTTTAATGTTAATATCAATCAATGTCATTACCGAAACAGTGTATTTCAGTACTTCAGCTGAAAAGTTGAGTTGATTCAGTAGAAAATTTGTGACTAAAGGGTGACTGAAAACAAAGATTTGCTATGATGGAAAATCACTCTTCCTCTTGAGTTAAATCGACGAACGGAATATCCTCTTCTTCGTGAATGTGCTCGACGACTACCTCCGTGATATCATCGATTTTTATTACGTGTTCAACGAGGACATCCTCGGCTTCATCGAGAACAGTGGTTTTGATATCAACACGCGGATCTGCTTTGATAATCGAAGCTTCAATCCGGGCAATTGCCCGCATTACAGCCGGTGCGTTATCTTCAGAGAGGGCCATCTTTGCCGCGTCGATGTCGCTTTCTGCTGCGAAAATATCGGAATTTGAATCCTCTACATCAGCCAACCCTTTGACTTTAACCAGTGCATCATAAACCAGGTAGATCTTTTGCGTTAGGTCTTCCTTTGCACGATTGATAAGCGCCTTCCAACGTTTCTCATTTTCTTCGACCGCACAAATTCTACGTGAAAACATCCATCGCAGTGAAATCTCCCAAGGGTTGTGCGAGAGACTGGCTGCTAAATCTAGAATAATTGCCGCTCTTGTTTCAAGTGGGCCTTTGAGGGAGATGGTATTCGCATAACATCTCGTCATCAAACCAAAACCCCAATATGGTTTACTTTCAACGATAATTGAGAGATCTCCTGCGGAAAAAGAAATCTTCCATTTCTGTTCATCAAATACGGGGGCTTCTACTACCAGTGGTGTACTATTTCCTGCAACCACTCTAATCAGGGTCTTGCAGACGTCACCGAGCCAAATCTTCTTGCTAACAGCAGGGTGATTTGCACTGCGTAAATTCATTTCAGAGTCATAACCATCCTCTGCCGATGCCCTTCTTACCTGTGCATGGAGAATTGATGATTCGCCATCGAGATGAATCTCCATGGGGTAAGGGAGGCATGGCTGTCACAAGAATTATGCGCAAGCAAGATTCAGCAGATTGATATCTTCTGGCATAGTGCGTTACTCATGTCAGGGGCGAAATCTGATGATAAATCCACTTTTAACACCCTTACTTCATTGCCAGGAGTAGGAAAAACAACAGCAGAGAAATTGATAGCAGCAGGCTATACGACGCTCGCTAAAGTTGCCCGCGCGAGCATGAAGGGACTTGCAACAGCGGGTCTTAGCGAAGCGCTATCGAGAAAAATTGTTGCAGCAGCGGGAAATAAAGCCAAAAAAGCGCCGGCAAAAGCAAAAGAAGCCAGTAAAAAAGTGGTTTCCGCGGCATCTGCTAAAGCGAAGAAAACCGCAAGTAAAGCCAAAAAAGTAGTCATAGACAAATCAGCAGTTACCAGAAAACGTAATGCTGCTGCAACTAAAAAGGCTAGAGCGATTGCAACTGTGACCAAAGCCTCTTCGAAAAAAGTGCTAAGTAAAACTAAAAAATCGGCGATAAAAACCGCATCAAAGGCTAAGTCCACCGCCAAGAAGACTACCAAGAAAGCGGCAAAGAAAACCGTGACTACGGCAAAAAAGGCCGCAGATAGCGGTTTAAAGGTAATCAAATCGCCGAGTCTTGCTGACATCATCAAGCGTGCTAGGAATAACTGAATATTAGTCATCGCTGTTAAATTGAGCTCTGCGATATACCTCTCGCAGGGTTTGGTCACTGATTTCAAGATAAACCCTAGTTGTGGCAATGGAAGCATGCCCTAACAATCTTTG
>CAUYXQ010000008.1:0-15473 GCA_963577015.1 Candidatus Thalassarchaeaceae archaeon | reverse complement strand
GCATTCATGGCACCAATATTGTATCCTAAGTGAAAACCCCTCGATATTGATAAACAAATTATCGGCGGCGGGGATCGACGCTAAGATTCACTACCCAACTCCTTGTCATCGGCAGAGGGTATATGCTAATCATCGACAACACGACACCATTCTTCCAGTAACCGACGACATTGCAGCTCGCTTGGTTGCGATTCCAGTTCATCCTGGGTTGAACCGGGAAGAGATAGAAAGGATAGTCATGGCTTTGTCATCCGCGAAAGCGTCCAATTAGACCAGGAATTATCACCGGTTATTTCCTTCCCTAGCCATTCAGGTAATTGCACCACTTGATCTTCACTCTCAAGTTCTACCTCTGCGATAATAAGGCCACAGTGCACTCCTTCAAATTCATCTATTTCCCACAACAAACCATCAGCACCCCTCCACAGAAACCTAGTCTTTTCTATGCCAAAAAGAGTGTAACTCCTGTCAATTTTTTCAAATTCCTCTCGGTTTATTTCCCACTCTAATTCGACACCAGTAGCCCCAGTTCGCCGCCCCTTACCGGTAAGAAAACATGCGTGTTGCGATGAACGTATACGCCAGATATGAATTTCAGAAATGTCGGCATCAGTTGGAATAAGGTGTGAGATAACCTCTTCATCGACATAAAATTGCTTGATTTGCAACGACTCCCCATACCAATGTCGGTTTTGGGAAGAAGGAATTAGAAATCTCCGCTCTATTTCTATGCCCATGTCGCCCTCAACCAGTCATGTTTCATAGGAGATTCGTATAATCATTAAACCGCAAACCGATTATATGTGACTACAATCGCATAATCGATGAAGATTGGAAGACCCCCTGCGAAAGTTGGCCTGCTCGGCTTATTATTGGTCGCAAATATGTTACTTGCTGGCTGCACATCTTTTGTCGATGATGCAGGAGAAGAAGCTAAGGATAAACCCGATGAATTAAAGGACGATAGCACAATAATTTCTAGATCCGGGGGCGCCCCCGAATTGATTGGTTTTGAGAATTGCGAAGACCTCGGCCTTTCAATAAAGGATACTATCGCCCAGGAATACGAGACTCAGTTATTACAAGCGGTCGAAGAAGTGTACAATTATTGGGGCGGCGGTTTTGGCGATGATATGGTTATGGATATGGATGGCGGCGTTGCAGAGAGCGCAACAGCCGATAGTGGTAGTTCTGGCCAACAATCACAGGGTAGCAGCCCTCCTACGAGAAAGGAAGGCGAGGATTACTCGGGGACCAACAACCAAGAAGAGGGCGTCGACGAAGCCGATTTCGTCAAAACCGATGGTTACCACATCTATTATCTCAACAGTAAAACCCTTCACATCCTCAACACAAGCATCATCGGAAACGTCACCCTCGACAGTGAGATATTGATAGAAGGCACACCTCAAGCAATGATGCTCGACGGCAATAGATTGGTGGTGATATCTTCGGTATCCTCTTGGAATTTGGAGTCCAATCACCCAATGCGCGTTGCTCTGGGCTGGGGTGAGGAATGGAGCGAATGGCGCACTAACACCTTGACTAAGTTCACAGTTATCGACATCTCAAATCGTTCAGACCCAATCGAATCCCGAGAACTCTACATCGAAGGCTATTACAATACAGCACGCGAAGTAAATGGCACAGTACGCACAGTGACCTATGCTTGGCTCAATATCCCAGGACTTAGGAGTTGGCTCAATCTTCCAGACGGCTATTACCAGTTGGAATATGATGACCCATTACGCAAGGAATTACGCCAAACCGCAGCAAATGTTGCAATACAAGAGAACAGCGAAATCCTTGACGCAATGAACGATTCAGACATTCTTCCCCGTATTTATGAACGGGTAGGAGATGTGGTTACAACACATGGACTAGATGAAAACGAGTGCGGTGATTTCGTAGCCCCAATCGGTTCGAGCAACCGCGGATTTATCTCAATCTTTACCCTTGATTTGGATTCAGAAGAGTTGGCATTTGAAGCCGACCACATCCTTGGTAATCACCCACTGGTTTACTCCAGTGCAGATACGATGATAATCACCGAAAACAGTTGGGACTGGTGGTGGTTCTGGGGCAATTCAAATAATGACGAAGCGACAAATATCCACTCCTTTGATATCAGCCAAGAAGGTGACACAACCTATCGTGGATCCGGTAGAGTCGACGGCACAATCCTCGACCAATTCTCGATATCCGAATATGAGGGCAAAGTTCGGGTTGCAACTACGACTGGCCAATGGGGACAATGGTGGCTTGGTGACGAAATCGACCCAATGGAAAACCACGTTGTTGTACTAGAGCCACAAGAAGGCCCGATGGGTAAACAAGCACTGAATGAAATTGGTAGGGTTGATGGCATTGCACTAGGCGAGACCATCTGGTCATGCCGTTTTGACGGAGAGATGGCCTATGTCGTAACCTTCCGCAACATGGACCCGCTATGGACAATCGATCTTTCAGACCCAACAGCGCCAGTGATTCTTGGTGAGTTAGAAGTCCCTGGTGTTTCGACATACATCCATCCTCTTTCAGAGGACACACTACTCACAATTGGTTTAGGGCCTGCAGACGTAGAAACAGGACTCGGATTGGACTGGTCAAAGATTCAAATTTCTCTATTCGATGTATCCGATCCAACAACCCCAACAAGAAGTGCGGTGTTGAACGCATCTCCACTACTCGACCCTAATGAGCAAGGTTGGAGTTGGTCGTGGTCAGAGGCGACTTATGAGCACAAGGCATTTCAATATTGGAATGGACAATTAGCAATTCCACTTTCCACTTATCGATACAATAACGCTCAAGGAGATTGGAGTTATGAATTTGTATCCAAACTGGTAATCATCGACGTAGGAGAGAATAGTTTGAGCATCAATGGAACGATTGACCACTCCGATTTTTACAATCGCGGCGATAGTCACTATTATTGGGGAGAGTATAATGTCAGGCGCTCTATTTTCATGGGCGACCACATCTACGCTATATCGGCCGGAGGAGTGACTGCGACCAATTTGACCACAATGGAGCAATCCTCTGCAGTAGAATTAACCCCTGAACATTATTACAATTATTATTATGCTTACGAAGAGGATGGCAGCGGTAAAGACGACACTGAACCAGTAGATTCAACAGTTGAAGATTCAGATGATTAGGGTAGTTCATTAGGCGCTTAGGGCTTGAATATCAGCATAAAGTTGCCCCTTTTGGGCCAAGGCCAGTAATGAAAGCATTCTTGTCAAGTAGGCACGAGGCGGCAATATGTGCCGTGTTGCTTTGATGCTTGGACTCCTGCTACTTGCAGGGGCCTCAGGTGGAGTTAGTGCACAGGTATCAGAACCAATAGTGGAACAAATCTGGCCAGGGGAACCCGTGGACAATCACGTGTATCTAACATGGGCAACACTAACAGCAGACGTTAACGATTGGTCGGACAATTATCCTGATATTGTTGATTTAACAAGTGCTGGCGAATCGGAACTTGGAAAAGATCTCTGGGTAGTTATACTCACAGATGAGTCCAACGAGACAAAGGCCGATGGCAGTTCTAAAGAGAAAGTGTACATTGACGGAGGGCACCATGGTAATGAGCACCTAGGGCCTGCGCTTGCTTGGTTAACAGCGAAATGGTACATGGAAAACTGGGAGTCGGGCAACGAAGAGGCAATTCAGGTATTACAAAACACTGAAATTCATCTTTTGATAATACTAAACGCTGATGGAAACGACCTCGACACAAGATGGAATATCAACCAAGTTGATTTGAATAGAAATTATGACCACCATTGGAATGAACAAGATGAAACCCAACCTGGAAGCGGTCCATTCAGCGAAGCTGAAACTTTAGCAAATTCAATTTACATGAATACGTTTGTTGCCGACGCGGATCTGTATGTCACCATGCACACAGGCGTCTGGATTATGTTACACCCGTGGGGCTACATTCCAGATCAGCCTGTAGATTGGGAACTTTTCCATTTCATTCGTGATGATGTAAACGCTAACATTTCCGACATACCCGTTCGTAACGCAAACCAGGGACTTTATCCTAATTCAGGAACAAGTCGCGATTATGGCTATGGGGTCATGGGTTTTCCAACATTTACATTTGAAACAGATGATGAACAATGGCTTCCAGGATCTGCAGAGCCAGTCCCAGATAGATTGGGTGAAGAATTAGATGTTATGAAATATTTAATCAACAATGTTTGGTATTGGCGTGCACAATTACAGGTCGATAGTTTCGAGATATCAGAAGATACAATAGATATCTCGGTGAGTAATTTGGGCCGCGCTAGCACGTCTAATGCTACATTACAATTCATTTCCCCATCGGGGGATGTAATCTGGAATTCGCCAACTTTCACGGTTAACGCAACCAATACAACCCTCCTAAGTTTCACTGGAGAGCCACTAACCCTCGGCGAAGGAACTTGGAATCTAAATTACCAGGTAAGGGTTATCGATGCAGCGCGTTGGGTAAACGAAAGTGTGAATCTTTCTCCTACCATAATATCTGTTGAAGACGACGGCTTTTTCCTAGACGGGCCAGGACTGTTTAATCCCTCCACAGTGATAATCTCAGTAATATGCCTTGCACTTTTCGAACGTAGAAACAAAAGAGAAGAACGCGTAAACGAAGAGCGTATTTGATGTATCTGACCCGATTGGAGTAAATATTGAGGCGGTATTATGCGAACAGCACTTCTTCTACTCGGTTTTGATAGAGTCGATTATTTTGCTAAAACGCTAGCGAGCCTTGCTGCTAATCCAGAGGCTCATCAGCACGACCTCCACCTCTATCTCGATGGTGGCCCAAAGGCGCGCCAAGATGAATTGATAAAATTGGTCGAACAAAGTGATTTTAGTAACCCAACAATCGTTCAACGGGATTCTAATTGGGGTGTGGGGAGGCATCTAATCGGAGCGCGCCGCTCACTTTTTGATGAGCAAGGTTATGACCGCATAATCCTCTTTGAAGACGATATGACTCTCTATCCTGATTATGTAAAGACGGTGCTAGCCCTATCGGATTGGTCGGAAAAATATTCCGATATCGGCACGGTAATGGCTTACAATCTCAACCCAACTTCTAAGGAAGTGCAAGAAAAAGCCCTAGATCAAATTATCATAACCAACCGTCATTTTTGGGGGTATTGCATCACTAGGAAAGTTTGGGATGATATCAAGGATATAATCTACCAATACGAAGACAAATACATCGGTTCAATTCCCTATAATGATCGGCCCCACCGGCGGATTCGGATGTTTTTCATTAGGAGGTGGATGAAAAAAGGTCGCAGGCGATTGTCAGGTGATAGGCTGGCTCCAGAACATCTGCTTCTAGCGCCATTTCCTAAATTCCCATGGTGGTCGCCGACTTCACAGGACGCGATAACCGCACTTGCTCTTTGGGTGCGCGGCTATTGTCGATTGACCACGGTAGTCCCGCGGGCGCGCTACATCGGGGAGAAGGGATTGCACTTTTCTCCAGAGGTGTTCAAAGCACAAGGATTTCATAGTCAACAAGATTATGATTTTTCCAAACCTCATCATTCCTTTGAGTTTACATTACTAACCAAAGACGCACAAGGAGAGCCCCTCAAACCAGGGATTTACGAGTGAGGTGAGTTGATGGACGTAGGGGTGGTTGGTTGTGGACGTTGGGGTAGAAAACACCTACAAGTATTGCGTTCGCTCAAGAAAGCCGGACTTGTTAAGCAAATAATTGCAGTTGATTCCAACCCAGATGTGTTGGCACAAATAAAAGACGTCGACCTCAAATATTCTTCGCTCCCCAAGCAATTCTGTGACTTAGTGATTCTAGCAACCCCTTCGGCAGACCACGCCAACCATTCACTTAGATTACTCGAACAAGGGAATCATCTATTGGTTGAAAAACCACTGGCTTGTTCAGAAGAAGAGGCGGCACAGGTATTGGCTTGTGCGCAAAAACATGGGCGAATACTTTCAGTCGGCCTTTTACTAAGGTTTCATCCTGCGATTATCCACGCCCACACCCAACTTAAACGAGGGGCATTTGGTCAATTATTGGAATTCAATTTTATCCGTCGAAAAACCAACAATGCGCGTAGTGGTGCGGATGTAATGGAAGAGATAGGAGTCCACGGTATTGATTTGGCTTGTCACCTTCTAGGAGAATGCGACCCGAGAACAATAATCAGTAGTGGCGATTCTCTTGATGCAAGGATGACTCTTGAATTCGCTCATGGTATCGAAGCGCATATCGATGTGGCTTGGCAAGCGGACGAAGAGGCTAATCTTATCGAGATTATAGGTGATAAAGCGACTGCGATTATTGATTCAAATAATCATGGTTCGTATAAAATAATTGATAATTCAGGCGAGAATATGATTGCGATTAAACAACCATCAGCCCCTTTAGAAGCGGAGGTCCGTCATTTATTGGCGGCGGTAGCAGCTCATAAACAAGGAAACATTTGGCGGATAAATCTAGATCATGGAGCTGCACTTAGATGTGTGAAATTAACTCAAAGAGCAATTTATCGACCGGCGTTTACATGGCCAGATTGAAAACACGAAAGCCTCTGGCCTTACTGATGGCATCAGCATCCACACACTTTGCCCGCGCCTGTGCGTTATCAGGAATCACTGCAATTATCGCTTGGTGGCACCTTGGTTCATTACTTCAGGCGACATTCTTATTTGCGGCATTAACTGTCATTTCAGCATCTATTTGGGGGATTACTAACTGGCAACAATTGTCTTCAGCACTTGATGCAAAGCCAGTGAGAATTCTATCTTGGGTGGCATTTATCAGTAGTTGTGTAGGGTTCACGATTCTATTTGGCCTGATGTCGGTACCAACGGAGTGGGGAATCGGATTATCATTGATGATAACCCTCTCTCTTTGGTGGTTCTATTATTCACTTGAACCTGCACGTGCGTGAGATGTATTTAGATAAAAGGTGAAAATTATGGCAACCTTTTCCAGTCACCCGGATATACCAACGATTATCGAGGATTTATTAGAAGCAGACGTAAGCACACTCTTTCTCAAAGCCGATTGTCCCCCGAGGGTAAAACAAGGCTCTATCGGCGAATTGAAATTGGTGGAATTAGAGGGGGATTCATGGGATAATCTACGGCTTGAATCAATTCAAGAAGAGCTATACTCCCTTGTTGAGGATAACCAACATCGTAGTGATTGTTTTTTGGAAATAGACAGAGAAGGATGCCAAGTGCTACAATTAGGTGATTTGCGAGTAACTTGTGCATGGCCTCCTTTCGGCGACTCACGCGAGATTACCATTGTGCGGCCGGTTGCGAAATTATCATTATCAGAATATGATCTTGATGAGAAATTAATCGAACGACTGTCCGACCACCACCGCGGGGTATTCATTTGTGGCCGACCTGGTTCGGGAAAGACCACACTGGCCCAAGCAATCGCAGAGCATCTCGACGAAGATATTGGAGCGATGGTCAAAACCATGGAAGCCCCTAGAGATTTACAATTGGCTAAGAGAATTACCCAATACGCCCCACTCGAAGGAGATTTAGAGAAAACAGCAGAAATCATTTTCCTTGTCCGCCCAGATTTCGTAATTTTTGACGAGGTTCGCCGAACTAGGGATTTTGAAATATTTGCCGATGTTCGACTTGCCGGGGTTGGTTTGCTTGGCGTTACCCATGCAAACTCTGCTCTCGAAGCAATTCAAAGATTGATTGGCAAAGTCGATTTAGGGTTGGTATCTCAAGTTCTAGATACTGTAATTCACGTCGAGAAGGGAAAGATTGCCCAGGTACTTGAGTTGAGGATGACGGTAAAACCACCATCGGGAATGCAAGAGGAATTAGCTAGGCCGGTAATTGAAATAGTTCAATTTCCCGATGGTAGAGTCACCCATGAGATGTTTGCCTTTGGCTCCGAGATAGCAGTGGTTCCAGTCGGTGGTAAAAAGGGTAATACAGCACCAATTTTCGAACTTGCCCGAGAACAACTCGCCAGCAAAATCCGCGATTCAGTCGGAGTGAAATGCGGGGTTAGAATAACATCGGATAGATCTGCTGAAATCTATGTGCCAGCGGGAATGGTTTCGGTATTAATCGGCAAAGGGGGCGAAAATGTCCGTGCACTTGAGGGGGAATTAGGCGGGGTAAAATTACGTATATCATCCTTCCAAGAAATGCCTTCTGATGTTGAAGTTACCGAGGAAAGAGGGTTCCAAATCCACGACCATATGGGTAAAGACGACAGTGGCTGGGATAATTCAAAGAAAGCGCGCAGGCGTAAAAGAAAGCGTTGATTTGTATTTCTTGTTCCGACAACCTATTCTCCTAGAGAAGTTGTGGTAGGGCTGTGTCCGAAGTTCTAGCGTGGGTAATCGCCGCCAGCACTTTGACTGCAGTTGCGGATTGGGCGGGGTGGCATTTTGTTTGGCGACATGAGGTTGTTGCTGGTGGAAAAGGTGTTAGAAAGCGAACACCAACCTCTTTTTTGATTTCATATGTGATTCCTTTCCTTCCAGCATTAGCCGTTGGACTTGGACCGGACTTACTCAAGGTTTACGATCAAGTATTTGCTCTCGTTTCGAGTAAAATCCTCTTTGTATTGATGGGTATTTTGACCGCAGGACTCACGGCATCGGGATATTCTTGGAAAAGTAGACACGATGAAAGTGCCAAGAGCCGAGATCTTACTGGCCAGGGAGAGTTATTGCCCAAAGAGGCGATGGAACACTTAACTTGGACAACTACTCTAATCGGATTCGCCTCAATCTCATGGTGGATATTACTTATTCTGTGAAAATAGGCTTTTGAGGAAGAGTTGTCTGGCCACCTTCGATGGCACAGATGGGAGATGGGTCCGGTAGAGCCCCGGTCTCGATTACCAAACCTACTACATCTGTCATCAGTGGGCCGGCAGTGACCAAAAAACTGGTCGATGCTGCAATCGCTTTTGGTAATATCATCAAAGGTACTTTCGGCCCTAGCGGTCTCGATAAAATGATGTATAAAACCGATGGTAATACAGCGGTCACTAATGATTCTGCTAAGATTATTGCTGAATTATTGGTCAAACATCCCGCTGCTAAAGCCTTTGTCAGTTTAGCGAAAAACCAGGAAAACAGTTGCGGGGACGGGGTAACCGCGTGCATTATCTTTGCTAGCGAATTGATGCGAGAAGCAGGCAGACTACTCGAGAGAAATATTCATCCCTTGCGAATCATTGAGGGCTATCAACAAGCGATGACGATGGTTAGAACCGTTATCGATGAACGCAAGGAACCCTTGAGAGGGCGCACAGAAGAAGTTAGCAGAACAGCGATGGTCGGGCGAAGCACCGAAACGGCACTCAATCATCTCGCTAAGATTATCGCCGAAGCAGTAAGTATGCTTTCCGAACCGGATTATGAAAAAATTCGTATGATTAAAGATGGACGCGGCAATGCATCCGATACCAGTATTTTCAGGGGACTTATCATTGAAAAGAGAACCACGCTTGATCGTATGGCCAAAGTGTTTGATAATGTCAAAGCCGTTACTCTAACTTGCCCCTTACAACTGGAAAAACCCTCGAGAGATAGCGAAATAGAATTGACATCAGCCGCACAAATGTTAGCATTTACCGAACAGGAGGAGAAATTGATGGAGGAAAAAGCCAATCGTATCATCAACAGCGGGGCCGGGGCTATTTTTTCTGCAGAAAGCATCGATAAGCGTATTACACATCTATTGGTAGATGCCGGATTATTGGTGGTTGCAGATCTAGAAAAAAGCGGCATCGAAGACGTTGCAGAAACTTTGAACTCGGCATTACTAGATCATATTGATGATATTTCACCACAATCTATGGGGGATTTAGATAATGCTAAATGGCTGAGATATGAAGATGCCGAGGGATATTGCGAGCGATTATATCTCGATGGAGGCGAGAATTCAGGAATTATCACCCTCGTCGTAGGGGGGGTTGATGGAATATCTACCGAGGAAACCATACGTGGGCTATTCGACGCCCTAAGGTCTACTTGTGAAGCGATTGACAGCGGGCAAGTTTTGGTTGGAGGCGGGGGTTTACATATCGCTGCGAGCCTTGCTATTCGCGAAGCAGCAGAAACCAAATCTGGGCGAGAGCGCCTAGGAATGGAAGCATTTTCAAGAGCATTGGAGGCGATACCCGCAACTCTCGCAGAGAATATCGGCAGCGACCGACTTGATACATTGTTGCAATTGAGATCCTTGCATCGCTCAGGTAAGAAAAACAGTGGGGTCGGTAAAGGGGGCAACCCGGAAAAAATCGAGGGGGTACTCATTCCAGCAACGACAATATTGCATTCTTTACAAGCAGCTTGCGAGACCGCATGTGGCCTGATTAGGGTTGATCAGGTGATTTCAGCACGTGGCGATTAAGCCGAATCATTCTTGACCTTAGGGCGAAAGGCAGTGAACGGGCAATGCGTATGAGTGAGACGGATAGCACAGCGCGGCCACGCGCATTGCTCAGCGTTTTTAACAAAAATGGAATTGTTGATTTCGCCAAGGGCTTAGTTGATTTAGGCTTTGAAATTCTCTCTACTGGGGGAACGGCAAAGATACTTAGAGAGTCTGGCTTGCAAGTGACCGATGTTGCAAACATCACAGGACACCCCGAATGTTTTGATGGCCGTGTAAAGAGCCTCCATCCTGCGATTCATGCACCGTTATTAGCAAGACTGGATCGTGCCGATGACCGAGAGGGACTTGCAGAATTAGGCTATGCGCCGATACAAATCGTTGCGGTAAATCTCTATGATTTTCCCAAGGCAGCAAAAGGGGCAGACCCGGTTGTCGACGGTACTCTTCTCGAAATGATCGACATCGGAGGCCCCACCTTAGTCAGGGCCTCAGCTAAGAATCACCGACATGTGATAATCGCAAGCGACCCGTCGCGTTATTGTGACATATTGGATGCCTTGTCCCAGGTGCCATCAGCAGAGAAATTACCCTTGGAACTAAGGAGAGAATTAGCATTGGCTGCATTTGAACATACTGCAACTTATGATTCGTTAATAGCCAACGTGTTGCACAACAGATGGAACGGGAAATCAACCGATACCTCTGATATCGAGCAACAAGCGATAAGATTCCCCAACGAACTCCTAATCTCCTCTAGTAAACAATCGATCTTACGTTACGGCGAGAATGCCCATCAGGCAGCAGCACTCTATCATGATTCGATTGCCGATGAAAGCAACGGCACCCTAGTCGGTGCAAAAGTAGAAGGCGGCAAAGAAATGTCGTACAATAACTATGCTGATGCCGATGCGTGCTTGCGTTTGTGCCGAGCCCTATCTACTGATGAATGGCCAAAAACCCCGCATGTTTGTATCATTGTCAAGCATAATAACCCATGCGGGGCAGCACTTGGAGCAAGTCAACTCGAAGCATATCAAGCCGCCCTTGCCAGTGATTCCGAATCGGCATTCGGTTCGATAATTTGCTTTAATGAACCAGTACAAAAGAACACTGCAGAAGCATTGCACCCCCTCTTTATCGAGGTATTGATGGCGCCAGGATTTTCGGATGAAGCAAAACAGATATTGACGCAAAAACAAAACCGTCGACTGTTAACCCTTGATTCAGAAAATGATAGATTGGCACCTCTTGGCCGCACCCTTGTAAGAAAACCAATCGAAGGAGGTTGGCTAGTACAAACCGAAGAACCACCGATTATCGATTTCTCCAAAGCAAAAACCGCAACATCGCAGAAGCCGACTGAGCGACAAATCGAGAGTATGCGTTTTGGCGTTAGAGTCTGTGAGCAAGTCAAATCCAATGCTATTGTTTTGGTTCAAGGAACTGCAACTGTCGGCATCGGCCCGGGCCAGACTAGTCGGGTAGAAGCGGTTCGTATCGCAACAAGAAGGGCAGGGGAGAAGGCAAAGGGCAGCGTCTTGGTTAGTGATGCTTTTTTCCCATTCAAAGATGGCATAGAGCAGGCTGCACAAGCAGGGATTTCAGCGATAGTTCAACCTGGTGGCAGCATAAGAGATCAAGAGGTAATCGATGAAGCAGACGCCCGCGGCATCGCGATGTTATTTACCGGCCATCGGTTATTCAGGCATTGATGATTATTGGATAGTCGGCACTTTCCAACCGATAAACCAAACCCCAACGAGAGCGATTATGCCGACAAGGGTTTGACCGAACCCAGGGTCGCCAGCCTTGGTAATCACTACAATTGACAGAAGGGATACAATACTCAACATCCCGATAATCACAATTTTTGAGTGCAGTGGTAAGGCTTTACCAGCGCGATAATAGTTCAACAGTGCTTTTCCAAACACGGGATTTGTGAGTAACCAACGAAATAATCTCTGACTGGACCTGGCAAAACAAAAAGCTGCTGCGACCAACCAAGAAGTGGTTGGCCACCCCGGGATTAGAATACCAATATAAGCGAAAACAACGAATATTATACCTAGGACCACCCATATCGCTCGAACCAGAGGATTTCGCGACGGCTTATGC
Organism: Candidatus Thalassarchaeaceae archaeon; assembly: GCA_963577015.1. Classification (GTDB taxonomy): domain Archaea; phylum Thermoplasmatota; class Poseidoniia; order Poseidoniales; family Poseidoniaceae; genus MGIIa-K2. Next base: position 2,972 of record CAUYXQ010000008.1, on the reverse strand, counting down.
TCAGATAGGACGGCTTCAACCATTTCTTCAGGAGAAAGTCCATCCAAACCCCCAGTCGTCATTGCGCGGGCGTCCCCTCTCCCCGTCAAAAACCCAATGCCGAACGGCCGAAGCGGTCATTGCTAACCACCTGCTCGCCACGTCATGGTTGGTGCTTGGCAACTGCCGAGAGCAGGCACGGTTGAAAACCCCCTGCGAATGGCGATTTTCATTTCTGGTTCCGGTTCGGGAATGGAGGCGTTATTGAATCATCAAAACCGAGGCGAAAGCCTACACAAAACGGTCATTGTTATCTGTGACAAAGCCAACGCTGAAGGTATCACTAAGGCCCAAAATCACGGAGTACAAACCGAGGTTATCGAAGTGCCAATGCACGCCGACTCTCAACAAAGGCGAGTAATGCACGAAGAGATAATCCAGGCCGTATTGGACAAACATGCGATCGAGGCGGTAATATTGAGCGGATATATGCGAATATTAACTGGATCTTTTGTTAGGAAGTGGCTTGGGAGAATGCTCAATATCCACCCCTCTTTACTACCGAAGTACCCCGGCGCTCACGCCCATAGAGATGCACTTGCTGATGGGGCGACCGAGAGCGGATGCACGATTCATTTTGTCGAGATTGGAGTTGATTCTGGACCGATAATCGCTCAAGGGGAAGTGCCGATTTTACCCGGTGATGACGAACAGAGTTTGGCGGCAAGGGTAAAAATCATCGAACATATTCTCTATCCACAAGTATTGGATGAATTGGCCAAAGGAAACATCAAATTCCCTTGATATCATCCGGCGAATTAACATTTATTGCCAATTTTCCATGCACGCCCAAATCTTGTGAAGGTAGGTATGCAAACATCTCTTCAACCCGTGAGGAAGAACCGAGATCATCACTTGTTTCTAATCTTGCCAGAAGTGGTTGTCTACGTGCATTATCGTCAAGAGGAACCCCATATTCGAGAACCGAAAACAAGCGATGGTCTGCAAAAAAGGCATCACAGGGCACGATTTGAATCACACCCTCTAGTTTTGCAATCGCCCAGCGTAAGATTTCTGCAACACTCATATCTTCATTGGGATCTGGCCAACATTCCTCAGAGAATAACCCAGCACGGCTTTCATCGCCACAAAGTACAATTATCCTGTTACATTCACCTTTTTTCAATTCTGAGCACAGCCGCACAACCCCTCCTCCCAAGAAGGCTTTGTCACTACCCATGCGCAAAGATGAGCCGCCTGCTAGAATCAACGCGGTGTACATCGTATTCACTCAATGAAGGGTTTCTAGACCATCGAGGGCTGTTTCTAATTCGCTGAGTAATTCATTGACCCGTACCAATAATGCCTTTCTTTCCTTTGAACTTCTTGCTTGGGGCAGCCATTCGAGCAATTTTCTAATGTCGGTAGCATCTCTATCTATCGTCCAATTGAGAACCTCTTCCAAAACCGGGTCGTCGGCAGGGAGGAATCTCTCATCCATGAACCGGCGTAGGGTTCACGCTCCATCAACCTCACTCAAGCAGAAGGCGGCTGCGTATCCTTTCGAAGATATCGCCCCCCGGGGGCGCAGCTCGCACAACCTCATCGGGAATTTCACTCCCCTTCCCATGTAAAACCAACAGTGCGGTTTGGTAGTATATTCCCCCCTTGTCAATCCATTTTTGGAGGTGAGACAGCGACGGCGCGGCATGCCCCCCTCGACCGATTTCTTCGATAACTTCCAGTAGACTTTCAATCGCCTCTTTTTCACGTAATATCGAAAGAAAAAGGTGCCAAGGAGCGCGTGGGAGGTTTGCCATCATCAAACCAGCGAGTTTGATATCTTCACGGCCATGACGGCGCCATAATTTTACTACCAATGCACTAAGTGTGTCGAAGTCATCGATATTGGTGAAAAGCCACGAGGCGATTCTACGCATGGTGGGATCGGGCGTACCCAAGTGAAAAGCATCACCACTAGATTCGGCCAACCTGTCGGTCATTGATTTGACTATCATCGCCGGGACGCCATAGGTATAAGCCTCCCTGAGCACCCGCAATAATTTTCGAGAATTTGAAAATACGGTCAGCGGAACTCCACTAAGGAATTCATCAAGCGATTTCTCGCTCATATGAGTACCTCAGGCGCTCTTAGTTCTGACGCTATCGAAGAAACCCCCAACTAGGGACACAGAATCCTTGAGTGTATTGAGCATCTTATCAAGGACGTTTTTATTATCCTCAAACCTTTCTTCCATAATCCCTCGTAGATTCTTTTCGATTTTTGAATGTTCATCATCATCGATTACAAAAGTCTCCCGTAGATGGGCAAGCACTCTAAATTCATCTTGCGACAAAGAAGCATTTACAATAGCGACTTCGTATACGCGGGTATAGACTTCCCTTTGCTCAGAGGTGCTGACAATTCTCCCTAACGGTGTTGAATTATCCTCTCTGATATCGGCATATATTTCACTAGGCATCTCAGGCGAGAGGTCCAGGGAACTAGCCAATTTGATGATTAAGCGCTTTTCCTCACGGGTGAGAATGCCATCACTGAGCATCACTTCAACCGTACTCCTGAACACGGCATTTGCGCCAGTATCTTTGTCGCCCACGAACGGCACATACAAACCATATACTTGAATCTCTTGTGTGATAAGTTAATGAAAATTTTATAGATTATTCGTAGGATGGGTTGAAAAAGGGTAAGCCACACGGTGCACTTGTCCAAATCTGGTTCACCGCTGGTTTCCTTTGGGAATCCAGCATCCAAGACTCACGGGTCAATAGGCCCGAGCCAGCACGGGCAGGAGGCCTTTATATGGCAAGAAAAACAGGAAATAGTAAGCAAGGAAAAGCGATGAAATATATGATTATCGCGAAATTGGACGTCAATGGGACGGTTCAAAGAAAAGATATCATTGGTGCGATCATGGGGCAGACTGAAGGTTTGCTCGGTGATGATTTAGAACTCAGAAAACTGCAACGAA